>NZ_RCVK01000409.1:0-8908 GCF_003667485.1 Micromonospora sp. BL1 | reverse complement strand
GGGTGGACGAGCTTGCGGGGGAGTTCGAGGCGGAACGAGGGCGTCTCCTGGCGGTCGCGCAGCGGATGCTCGGCAGCCGCAGCGAGGCCGAGGACGCGGTGCAGGAGACCTGGCTGCGTTTCTCCGGCGCGCTGAGCGACCCGGAGGAGCGCGCCCGCGTACGCGGTCTGCGGGGCTGGCTCATCACCACCTGCTCCCGGATCTGCCTGGACGTGCTCCGCTCCGCCCGGGTGCGCCGGGAGGCGTACCCCGGTCAGTGGCTCCCCGAGCCGATGGTGACAGCGGTGCCGGCGGCGGACGGGTTCGCCCCCGACCCGGCCGAGCGGGCGGTACGGGCCGACCAGCTCGGCACCGCGCTGCTGGTGGTGCTGGAACGGCTGACGCCCGAGCAGCGGGTCGCGTTCGTGCTGCACGACGTGTTCGCGGTGCCGTTCTCCGACGTGGCGGACGTGCTGGCGGTGACGCCGGAGGCGGCGCGTCAGCTGGCGTCACGCGCCCGCCGGGCGGTGCACGGGCCGGACGCGCCCCGGCACAGCGCCGACCTCGCCGAGCAGCGGCGGGTGCTCGCCGCGTTCGCCGCCGCGGTGGAGTCGGGTGAGCTGGAGCAGCTGGTCCGCGTGCTCGCCCCGGACGTGGTGTCGATCGGCGACGCCGGCGGCCACTTCCCGGCCGGACGCCGGCCGGTGGTGGGCGTCGACTCGGTCGCCCGGCTGCTCCTCGGCCTGTACGGCCAGGCCCGGCAGCGGGGTGGCCTGCGCGGCCGGCCGGTGCTGGTGGACGGGACGCTGGGATGGCAGTCGGAGTTCTTCCACCGCGACGGGCGGCCCATCCGCATGGTCACCTCGTTCGCGGTCCACGAGGGGCGGGTCACCGGCGTGTTCAACCAGCTCAACCCGGCCAAGGTGAGCGACCTGCCGCCGCTGGGGCCGGACGCCGTCTGGCCGCCGCGCTGGTAAGCCGGCTCAGACCACCAGCGCCAGCCACTTCCGGTACGACGTGGCGAACGGCTCGGTGCCGTCGCCGAGCGCGCCGAGCAGCCAGCGGGACGCGGCCTCGGCCTCGGTGACCACGTCGTCCGGGTAGCCCCAGCGGGCGCGGTGCACGGCGAACTCGTCCTCGTCGCGCAGCTCGACCAGGCCGGTCTCGCGGCGGCGCACCACGTCCAGGTCGAGGTCGATCAGGTGGACCGTCTCCTCGCCCTCCCAGCGGGCCGGGGTGGCGATGTCGCAGTAGACCTCGCTGGTGCGCGGCGGCGGGTTGAACATGCCGGTCCACCAGGCGTGGTGCGGCACCAGCAGGACGAACGGGATCTGCTCGACGGACGGGCGGCCGTGGTAGACGGATTCGGTGCCGGCGGGCACGCCGAGCCAGACGCCGAGGTCGTCCTCGGCGAGCCGGCGGGCCGGGTAGTCGCGGTGGGCGCTGCCGTCGTACTTGCGGTAGATCACGCGGACCACGTCGCTCGGCATGCCTGGCACCCTAACCGATTCCGGCCACGCCACGCGATCGGGAGGTAACCGGACGCGACCCGCCGTCCCGCCACGCCGCCGGAGCGGCCGGACCCCCGTCGGTGCCGGCGGGTACGGTCGCACGGTGACCCCGTCCCGCACCGCCACCGGCCCGGCCGTCCCGAAGAAGCGCCGGAGCAACCGACCCGGTGCCGGGGAGTTGCTGACCGCCGCGGTGGGCGCGGTTCCCGGCGGCGCGGCCCGGCCGGGTCAGCAGCAGATGGCCGAGGCGATCGAGCGCAGCATCGGCTCCGGCGAGCACCTGCTGGTGCAGGCGGGGACGGGCACCGGCAAGTCCCTGGCCTACCTCGCTCCGGCGCTCACAGTGGACGGGCCGGTGGTGGTGTCCACCGCCACGCTGGCGTTGCAGTCCCAGCTCGTCGAGCACGACCTGCCGAGGCTGGCCGACGCGGTCGAGCCGGTGCTGGGCCGCCGTCCCACCTTCGCCGTGCTGAAGGGCCGCCACCACTATCTCTGCCTGGCCCGGCTGGACAGCTCGGTCGAGGACGAGCCGGACGACGCGCTGTTCGACGCGCCCCGCTCCGGCAACGGGGGCACCAAGTGGCTCGGCGAGGCGGGCCGCCTGGGCAAGCAGGTGCAGCGGCTGCGCGACTGGGCCGAGGAGACCGCCACCGGCGACCGGGACGAGCTGGACCCGGGCGTGGACGAGCAGGTGTGGCGCAGCGTCTCCATGCCGGCCCGGGAGTGCGTCGGCGCGAGCCGCTGCCCGTTCGGTCAGGAGTGCTTCGCGGAGGCGTCCCGGGCCCGCGCCCGCGAGGCCGACATCGTGGTCACCAACCACAGCCTGCTCGCAGTCGACATGCTCGCCGGGCGGCACATCGTGCCGCCGCACAAGCTGCTGGTGGTGGACGAGGCACACGAGCTGGCCGACCGGGTCTCGTCGGCTGCCCAGGCGGAACTGGTGCCGGAGCTGATCGACAGGTCCACCCGGCGGGCCCGGCCGCTGCTGCGCCCCGACGTGGCCGAGCGGCTTACCGAGGCCGGTGACGCGCTCGCCGTGGGGCTGGCCGAGGCGCCGGCCGGGCGGCTCACCGCCGGTCTGCCGCCCGCGCTGCGCGAGGCGTGCACGCTGCTGGACTCGGCGACCCGGGCCGCGCTGGAAGGGATCGGCGACGTGAAGTCCGACGACCCCGACCCGGTACGCAAGCAGCAGGCCAAGGCGGTGCTGGACGAGCTGTCCACCACCGCCCAGCGGCTGCTGGAAGAGGCCGACCACGACGTCGCCTGGGTCGAGAAGCCGGACAACGGCAGCCGCCGGGCGCTCGTGGTGGCGCCGCTGTCCGTCGCGGGCACGCTCGCCACCCACCTGTACGACGAGCGCACGGTGGTCGCCACCTCGGCCACGCTGGCGCTGGGCGGCCGCTTCGACACGGTGGCCCGGGCACTGGGGCTGGACGCGCCGCCGCCCGCCCCGCCGTCCCCGGCCGCCGCCGCGATCGCCACCGCTGCCGCCGCGGGCCGCTCCCCCGTCACGCCGGTGGCCGCCACCGAGGGCAGCCGGGCGGCGATCGGCACCGTACCGGCGACCGAGGGGCCGGGCTGGAGCTCGCTCGACGTCGGCTCGCCGTTCGACTACGCCCGGCAGGGCATCCTGTACGTGGCCGCGCACCTGCCCCGTCCCAGCGTCTCCGGGCTGCCCGGGCCGGCCGGTGAGGAGCTGCTGGCGCTGGTCGAGGCGCTCGGTGGTCGTACCCTCGGGCTCTTCTCGTCGCGACGGGCCGCGCAGCAGGCGGCGGAGCTGGTCCGCGCGCGGACCGACCTGCCGGTGCTGCTCCAGGGCGAGGAGGCGCTGCCGCTGCTGGTGCGCCGGTTCCGCGAGGTACGGGAGAGCTGCCTGTTCGGGGTGATGTCGCTCTGGCAGGGGGTGGACGTGCCGGGCGACGCCTGCCAGCTCGTGGTGATCGACAGGTTGCCCTTCCCCCGCCCGGACGAGCCGCTCGCGGCGGCGCGGGCGGCGGCGGTGGATGCCGGTGGCGGCTCGGGTTTCGCGGCGGTGAGCGTGCCGATCGCGGCGGTCCGGCTGGCCCAGGGCGTCGGCCGGCTGATCCGCGCCACCGGCGACCGGGGCGTGGTCGCGGTGCTCGACTCGCGGCTGGAGACGGCCCGCGGGTACGGCCCGTTCCTGCGCCGTTCGCTGCCGCCGTTCTGGTACACCACCCGGCCGGAGGTGGCCCGGGGCGCGCTGGAACGGCTCGCCAAGAGCTGACGCCCGCGCCTCCCCGGGCGGGGTGACGCGGGCGTCGGTGGATCTGTCGCCGGTCAGGGCGCCTGGGAGGCGACCACCACCGCGTCCGGTGGGGTGTCCGGCACGGTACGCGCGGCGAGCCGCCGGACCGCGGTGTTGACCACGGCGATCAGCGGCACCGCGACGAGCGCGCCGGCGATGCCGGCGAGCACCACGCCGGCGGCGATGCCGATGATCACGGCGAGCGGGTGGATGGCCACCGCGCGGCCCATGATCAGCGGCTGGAGCACGTGGCCCTCGACCTGCTGCACGCCGACCACCGCGCCGAGGATGATCAGGGCGGTCACCGGGCCGCTGTCGACGAGCGCGACCAGCACGGCCACCACGCCGGACAGGAACGCACCGACGATCGGGATGAACGCGCCCAGGAAGACCAGCGCGGCCAGCGGGAACGCGAACGGGATGTCGAACAGCACCAGGAAGATGCCGATGCCGACCGCGTCGATGAAGGCGACGAGGACGGTGGCCCGCACGTACGCGCCGAGTGTCGCCCAGGACGCGCGACCGGCGTCGTCGACCTTCCAGCGGGCCGCGACCGGCAGCAGCCGGACCAGGAACCGCCAGATGGAGTTGCCGTCGCGCAGGAAGAAGAACGTGGCGAACAGCACGAGCACGGTGCCGGTGAGCACCTCGGCGAGCGTGGCGGCGGTGCTGAGCGCACCGCTGGTGAACCGCTCGGTGTTGCCGTTGATCCAGTTCTGCGCCTCGTTGATGTAGCGGTCGAGCTGGCTGTCGGACAGGTGCAGCGGGCCGGTCTTGAACCAGTCCTGGATCTGCCGGATGCCCTCCGAGGACTTCTCGCTCAGCTCCGGTACGCCCTTGATGAACTCGTTGACCACCAGCGTCAGCGTGCCGACCACGGCGGCCAGGCCGCCGACGAGCACCACACCGGTGGCCAGCGAGCGGGGCAGGCGGGCCCGGAGCAGCCAGCCGACCGCCGGGGCGAGCAGCGCGGAGAGCAGGAGCGCGACGGTCAGCGGGATGATCACGATGCTGATCGTGCCGATGATCTTGATGAGCGCCCAGGTAACGATGCCGATCACGATCAGCCGCCAGCACCACGCGGCGGTGATCCGCAGCGCGTGCGGCACCTCCGTGTCGTCCCGGCTCACAGTCGAGGAGTGCAACGCGGCCGGCGACCCGGCGCCCACGACCATCGCCTCCGGCGGGGCGGTCGGCCCCGGCGTGGCGGGCGAGGCCACTCCCGCGTCCTCCGCCTCCGCGGTGGCCCGCCGGGTCCGGGCCGTCTCCCGGCCCGACTCGTACGCGCGGCGGAGCCGCCCGCGCATCCGCTCGAAGCGGCTCAAGCGCACCTCCGGCAAAATCAGCCCCACCAGATCGCAGGGGGCACAGGATACGTCCGTACGCCCCACCCTAGGGCGACTCGGCCACACATTGCCCACCCTGCGTACTCGCCAACCACACCGGAATCGACCGACGGCCACGCGGTAGCGTCTTCGCGTGACCGCCGACCAGAGTCTCGACGCCGGGCTGCCGATCCGTCTGCTGCACGACCGCGTGCTGGTGCGTACCGAGGGTGGCGAGGGGGAACGCCGCTCCACCGCCGGCATCGTGATCCCCGCGACGGCAGCCGTGGGCAAGCGGCTGGCCTGGGCCACAGCGGTCGGCGTCGGGCCGAACGTCCGCGCGATAGTGGCCGGCGACCGGGTGCTGTTCGACCCGGACGACCGCTCCGAGGTCGAGTTGCACGGGCGGGCGTACGTGCTGCTGCGCGAGCGGGACGTGCACGCCGTGGCGGCCGAGCGGGTGGAGACCACCGCCGCCGGCTCCACCGGCCTCTACCTGTAGCTCTCCCCCTCCGACGCCGCTCGCTGCGCGGCGGTGCTGTTTGCGGCGCTGCCCGGCGGGAAGCCCAGGCACCTCAGCGCGCCCTGGGGAGGGACACCATGCCGGTAGTGATCAAAAAGATCCTCGCCTGGGGATTCCTCGCGTTCCTGATCTACTTCATGGCGTTCCGGCCGGACGGGGCGGCACAGGTGTTCAAGGGCATCGGCGGCGCGCTGATGGCCATCGCCCAGGGGCTCGGCGACTTCCTGACCGGCCTGATGAGCTGACCGCCGCCGCCGACGGGCCGAACGGCCTCAGCGCCCGGGATGCCAGGGCGCGCCCGGGTCGTGCCGGCCGCCCGGTCCGTGGCCGGCACCCGGGCCGTAGCCGTGGCCGGAAGCCGGGCCGTGCCAGCCGGCCGGGCCGTGACCGCCCGGGCCGTAGCCGCTGGGGCCGTAGCCGCCGTGCGGGAAGGCGGGCGGCTGGGCCAGCACCACCGGGATCGGCACCACCGGGTCGTCCGGCGCCTCCACCGGGCGCTGCGAACCGTCCGGGAACCGCAGGTGGTAGCGCTGACCGTCCCAGACCCCGACCGGCGCCTGCGGGTCGCGACCGACGAAGAACGACCGGTACGCGGTGATCGCGTCCAGCAGCTCCCGTTCCTCCCGCGCCGTCCGCTCCCGCTCCTCCGGCTTGCGGTCCAGCCCCCGGCGCATCCCGTCGCGCAGCAGCGCCAGGCGGGTCGCGGCGAACTGGTAGCCGCGCATCGCGCGTACCCCGCCGTCACCGGCGACCCGGCGCGCCCACGTACGCGCCGCGTGCCGCCGGCCCAGGCTGCCCAGCGCCGCCACCTCGGGCGGAGTGAGCCAGCCCGCGCGGACGTAGTCCGGCAACGTGCGCTCGGTCAGCCGGCCCTCCCAGGCGCGCAGCCAGACCGCCAGCCCGACCATCGCGAAGAAGATCGGCACCATCACGCCGATGTAGCCGTAGAGCACGATCACGGTCTCGCCGGTGGCCTGGGCCAGCGAGGGCAGCAGGTTCCAGGTGCCGTGCAGGATCATCGCCAGCAGCAGCCCGGCGAGCGGCGCGAGCACCCGCACCCGCCGGTCGGCGGTTCGCGCGGCGACACCCAGCCCGACGCCGGTCATCGACGTGAACAGCGGGTGGGCGAAGCCGAACAGCAGGATCCGGACGATGAAGATCGCGATCACCTGCTGCGCGCCGGTGGCCGGACCGTACTCGTCGGCGCCCGCGCGGTAGCCGTGCCCGCCCAGATAGAGGATGTTCTCCACCATGGCGAAGCCGACCGCGGAGAGCCCGCAGTAGACCAGGCCGTCGGTGATGCCGGAGAACTCCCGCCGCCGGAAGATCAGCACCAGGAGCGGACCGGCCGCCTTGGTCAGCTCCTCGATGAACGGCGCGACCAGCACCGCGGTCAGCGCGACCGGCAGCCCCCGGTCTTCGAACAGCCCCGCGCTGGCCGTGTTCACCAGCAGCGAGATGGCGGTGGAGACGAAGGCGCCCCAGGCGAAGCAGAAGATCAGGTACTTCAGCGGCTCCGGCTCGTAACGGTCGAGCCAGAGGAAGCAGAAGACCAGCACCGGCACCGGCAGGATCGCCGCGATCACGCCGATCAGCAGCGCCTCGGCGCCCAGGCTCTCGCCGAGCGTGAACACCATGAACAGCGCACCGGCCGCGATCAGCAGCACCACGCCGGCCAGCACCAGGAAGCGCCGCCAGCCGAGCCGGCGCAGCGGCATCCGGGGCGCCGACGCCCCCGGCGGGGCGGCGGGCGCGTGCGGTGGCGGCGGAGCTGCGCCGGGTGGGGTGTCGGCCATGCGGTCAGCGTAGTCACCCACGACCCACTGGTCCGGTCGCATCGTGAGGGCTATGCTCCCGGACAGGTCACGAGCGCCAGCGTCAAGCCCCGGCTTGCTGGCCGGCAACCCTCGTCGAGGTTCGCGGTGGGGTGCCCCGGGTGATGACCGGGCCCGGTGCCGCTCCGCGCGCCGGGCAAGCGCGGACCCCGTCCCGGCACCCCTGGGGTCCCTGTGACCCGGGAGGCTCCGGCATGACCGTCACCCTCGTACCCTCGCTGCCCGTGCTGCCCGTGCTGCCCGCGCCGGTCCGGCCCGACCCGCTCGGCGTGCTCGGCGTACCGGGGGAGATCAACCTGGACCACGCCGCCAGCGCGCCGTGCGCGCGGGCCGCGGCCGACGCGGTGGCGGAGCTTCTGCCCTGGTACGCGAGTGTGCACCGCGGCGCGGGCGCGCTGTCGCGGCGCTGCACGCTCGCCTACGAGCGGGCCCGGCAGACGGTCGGCGACTTCCTGGGCACCCGCCCCGACGATCACGTGATCTTCACGCGGAACACCACCGACGCGCTGAACCTGCTGGCCCGGGCGCTGCCCGCCGGCACCACCGTGATCACGTTCGGTGGCGAGCACCACGCCAACCTGCTGCCCTGGCCGCGCGGCTCGGTACGGCTGCCGGTGCCGGACAGCCCGGCCGGCGCGGTCCGCTCCCTCGCGGCGGCGCTCGGCGAACTCGCCCGCGACGCCCGGCCCGGCCTGCCCGTGCTGGTCGCGGTCACCGGCGCCGGCAACGTCACCGGCGAGTGCTGGCCGGTCGCCGAGCTGGCCCGGGTGGCGCACCGGTACGGCGCCCGCATCCTGGTCGACGCCGCGCAGCTCGCCCCGCACGCCCCGGTAGACCTGACCGCGCTCGACGTGGACTACGTGGCCCTGTCCGGGCACAAGCTGTACGCCCCGTTCGGCGCGGGCGTGCTGGCCGGGCGCGCGGACTGGCTGGACGCGGCGCCGCCGTACCTGGCCGGAGGCGGCGCCACCAGCCACGTCGGCGCCGCGACGCACGAGGTGCGCTGGACGACCGGCCCGGCCCGGCACGAGGCCGGCACGCCGAACCTGCTCGGCGCGGTGGCGCTCGCCGCCGTGTGTGAGGCGCTCGGCGCGGCCGACCGGGACGCGCTGCACGCCCGGGAACAGGCGCTGCTGGCCCGGCTGCGTACCGGGCTGGCCGCGCTGCCGGACGTGGTGGAGCTGCGGGTGTTCGGCCCGGACGCGCCCCGGGTGGGCATCGTCAGCTTCGTGGTCGCCGGGCGGGACTCCGCCGAGGTGGCCGCCCACCTGGCGAGCCGGCACCGGATCGGGGTACGCGACGGCCTGTTCTGTGCGCACCCGCTGACCCGGCGCCTGCTGGCCGAGGCCGCCGCCCGTACCGGCCGCACCGACCTGCCCCCGACCGCCCTACGAGCCAGCCTCGGCCTCGGCACCACGCAGGCGCAGGTGGACACCCTCCTGACCGCCCTGACCCACCTCCCCTAGCCC
>NZ_RCVK01000407.1:0-8967 GCF_003667485.1 Micromonospora sp. BL1 | reverse complement strand
GTGGGATGTCGGTGGGGTGGGGCAGACTGCGGGCATGCCGATCCGTTCCGTCGCCGACCTGACCGCCGCGCTCGACGCCGGCGAGACGTTCAAATACCTGCACTTCTGGGGGCACCGGCCACGGCCTGACGGCAGCATCGGCGCGAGCTGCCTGAGCCAGTGGTGGCCGGCGGCGTTCACGGTGGACGGGCGCGAGTTCGCGACGGCCGAGCACTGGATGATGTGGCACAAGGCCACCCTCTTCGGCGACCACGCGATCGCCGAGCGCGTGCTGGCCGCCGGGCATCCGCACCGGGCCAAGGCGCTCGGGCGGCAGGTCCGCGACTTCGACGAGGCGACCTGGACGGCCCGCCGCCACGAGATCGTGGTGGCCGGCAGCGTCGCCAAGTTCGCCCAGCACGAGCCGCTGCGGCGGTTCCTGCTCGGCACCGGCGACCGGGTGCTCGTCGAGGCCAGCCCGACCGACCGGGTCTGGGGCATCGGCCTGACCGCCGACGACCCGCGCGCCGCCGACCCGGCGACGTGGCGGGGCGACAACCTGCTCGGGTTCGCCCTGATGGAGGCGCGCGCCACGCTCGCCGGCCGGAGGGGGTGACGCCTGATCCGGGGCCGGGGGTGCGGGTAACGTGCTGCGTCGTGACCGCGTACTCGCACTGCTCGTTCTGCGGCGCGGCCTACCCGGCGGGCGCCGGGTGGCCGCGTGTCTGTTCCTCCTGCGGCGAGACGGTGTGGCGCAATCCGCTGCCGGTGGCGGTGGCGGTGCTGCCGGTCCGCACGCCGGAAGGACTCGGCGTGGTGGTGGTGCGCCGCGACATCGAACCGGCGCGTGGGCAGCTCGCGCTGCCGGGCGGCTTCGTCGAGTACGGCGAGGAGTGGTCCGAGGCGCTCGTCCGCGAACTGCGCGAGGAGACCGGGCTGCTGGCCGAGGCGGGCGAGGCGCGGCTGTTCGCGGTGCACGGCGCCCCGGCGGGCGGCACCATGATGGTCTTCGGCGTGCTGCCCGAACGGCCGGTGGGTGACCTGCCGCCGTCGGCGCCGACCGAGGAGGCCACCGAGTGGCTGGTGCTCACCGATCCGGTCGAGCTGGCCTTCTCCACGCACACCCGGGTGCTGGCCGACTTCCTCGCCGGCCAACGCCCGCTCTGACCTGGCGGTCAGCCGCCCGCCGGGACGGGCTGGGGTGAGAACGGCACGGCCGCCGGCGCCTCGATCTCCGGCTCACCGGCCGGGTGCCGCCACAGCCCGCGCCGCCGCAGGATCGGCAGCACGCCCTCGCCGAACCAGTAAGCCTCCTCCAGGTGCGGGTGGCCCGAGAGGATGAACTCGTCCAGGCCGAGCGCGTGGTACTCGGCGATCCGGTCGGCGACCTCGGTGTGGCTGCCGACCAGCGCGGTGCCCGCGCCGCCGCGTACCAGGCCGAATCCGGCCCACAGGTTCGGCGAGACCTCCAGCCCGTCGCGGGAGCCGCCGTGCAGGTCGAGCATCCGCCGCTGCCCCTCGGACTCGCTGCGCCGCAGCCCTTCCTGCACCGCGCGCACGTCGGCCTCGGGGATGCCGTCGAGCAGCTTGCGGGCCTGGGCCCACGCCTCCTCGGCGGTGTCGCGGCTGATCACGTGCAGTCGGATGCCGTACCGCAGCTCGCGGCCGGCCTCGGTGGCGAGCCCGCGGATCCAGTCCAGCTTGCCGGCCACCTGCGCGGGCGGCTCGCCCCAGGTCAGGTACACGTCGCTGTGGCGTACCGCCACCGGCCCGGCCGCGCCGGACGATCCGCCGAAGTAGACCGGCGGCACCGGGTCGGGCACCCGGCCGAGCCGGGCGCCCTCGACCCGGACGTGGGCGCCGTCGAAATCGACCGTCTCACCGCGCCACAGCGCCCGCACCACGTGCAGGAACTCGTCGGTACGCGCGTAGCGGGCGTCCTTGTCCAGGAAGTCGCCGTACGCGCGCTGCTCGGCGGACTCGCCGCCGGTGACCACGTTGAGCAGCAGCCGCCCGCCGGACAGGCGCTGGAACGTGGACGCCATCTGCGCGGCGAGGGTGGGTGAGAGCAGGCCGGGCCGGAACGCGACGAGGAACTTCAGCCGCTCGGTCACCTCGGTGAGCATCGCGGTGGTCAGCCAGGCGTCCTCGCACCACGCGCCGGTCGGGGTGAGCGCCCCGGCGAAGCCGAGCTGTTCGGCGGTGCGGGCGATCTGCCCCAGGTACGCGACGCTGGCCGGTCGCGCGCCACCGGCCGTGCCGACCGGTACGCCGTGACCGCCGCCCACGATGTCCCGGCTGTCGCCGTAGGTCGGCAGGAACCAGTGGAAGGTGAGCGACATGGTGTACCTCCGGTGCGCGGTCGGGCGGGCCGCCTCCTGAGGGGTGGGACGACCACGCCGACACCCTACCCATAAAACCTATCGGGTTGGTAGGTTGCTCTCGCCCGTCGACGCCGGGCCCTTCCCCTCCCCGAGGAGTCGTCATGCGTACCCCCAGATCCCGCCGCCGGCCGCTGGCCGCGCTGCTCACCACCCTCGCGCTGCTTGCCGCGACGGCGTTGACGGCCTGCGGCGGCGAGGCGGCCGACGCCAGCGGCGGCGGCGACGGCCCGCTGCGGATCGGCTACCAGCGCTTCGGCGGGCTCAGCCTGGTCAAGGCGCGCGGCGACGCGAAGAACGTCACCTGGTCGCTGTTCGAGAGCGGACCGGCCCTGACCGAGGCGCTGAAGGCCGGCTCGATCGACATCGGCCAGGTCGGCGAGGCGCCGCCGGTGTTCGCCGCCGCCGGGAAGATCCCGTTCTCCGTGGTCGGCACCTCTCAGCCGATCCCGCAGGGCGAGGCGGTGCTGGTCAAGGCGGACAGCCCGTATCGTGGATTCGCCGACCTACGCGGGCGCACCGTCGCGCTGAACAAGGGCTCCAACGTGCACTGGCTGCTGGTGAAGCTGCTGGAGGCGAACAAGATGACGCTCTCCGACATCAAGGTGAAGTACCTCAAGCCCGCCGAGGGACGGCCCGCGTTCGACAACGGGCAGGTCGACGCGTGGATCATCTGGGACCCCTACTTCGCGCTGGCCGAACAGCCGGGCGTCCGGGTGCTCGCCGACGCCACCGGCCTGGCCGGCAACCGCGAGTACGTGCTGGCCGCGCCGGACGCGGTGAAGAACCGCACCGCTGACGTGCAGGCGTTCCTGAACACGTACCGGCAGACCACCGACTGGGGCATCGCCCACCCGAGCGAGCGGGCCGCCATCCTCGCCCCGGAGCTGAAGATCCCGCTCGACGTGACCACCCGGGCGCTGGCCCGAAGCGCCAAGCCGCTCGCCCCGGTCACCCCGGAGATCGGCGCGGAGTTGCAGGCCATCGCGGACAGCTTCGTGGAGCTGAAGCTGGTGCCCGGACCGGTCGACATCGCCGGTCGGGTGGACGGCCGGTTCAACGAGGCGTTCCAGTGAGCGGTCCGGCGCTGGCCGAGGCGACCGCTCCGGTCGTACCCGATCGGGCGACGCCGCGGCGGTCGCGGGCCCGCGTCTCGCGGCGGTGGCGGCGTGCGGTGAGCCCGGTCGTGCTGGCGCTCGGCTGGGAGGTCGCCGCGCGGACCGGGCTGCTCGCCCCCGAGAAGCTGCCCGCGCCCAGCGCGGTGCTCGCGACCGGGTGGCGGCTGGCGAGCGACGGGACGCTCGGCGTGCACCTGCTCGACTCGCTCACCCGCGCCGCGCTCGGCCTGCTCATCGGCGGCGGCCTGGCGCTGGTGCTCGGCGCCGCGGCCGGGCTGCTGCGCCTCGGCGACGACCTGGTCGACCCGCCGGTGCAGATGGCCCGGATGCTGCCGCACCTGGGCCTGGTCCCGCTGCTGATCATCTGGGTGGGCATCGGCGAGTCGCTGAAGGTCACGCTCGTCGCGCTCGGCGCGTTCTTCCCCATCTACTTCAACACGTACGCCGGCATCCGCGACATCGACGAGCGGCTGGTGGAGGCGGCGCGCACCTGCGGCCTCGGCGCGGCGGCCCGGCTGCGGCACGTGGTGCTGCCCGGCGCGCTGCCGGCGCTTTTCCTCGGGCTGCGGCTGGCCATCGGCGCGGCCTGGCTCAGCCTGGTCGTCGGTGAGCAGGTGAACGCGCAGACCGGCGTCGGGTTCCTGATGATGGAGGCGCGCGAGTTCAGCCAGACCGACGTGGTGGTGCTCGGCCTGCTCATCTACGCGCTGCTGGGGCTCGCCTCCGACCTGCTCATCCGGTACGCGGAGAGGAGGACGCTGGCGTGGCGACGCGGACTGCGCGCGACCTGACCGGGCCGGTGCTCACCGCACGGGCGGTGACCCGGTCCTTCGGCCCGGCCGTGGTGCTGGCCGGGGTGGACCTGACCATCGCCGCCGGCCAGACGGTGGCGCTGCTCGGCGGCAGCGGCTCCGGCAAGAGCACGCTGCTGCGCGTGCTCGCCGGGCTCGACGGCGACGCGGGCGGCGAGCACGCGGTGCACGGCACCGCCGCCGTGGTGTTCCAGGAACACCGGCTGCTGCCGTGGAAGCGGGTGGCCGACAACGTGGCGCTCGGCCTGACCGGGCCGGACGTGGGCGGGCGGGTCGGCCGCGCGCTGGCCGAGGTCGGGCTCGCCGACCGGGGCCGGGCCTGGCCGGCGGAGCTGTCCGGCGGGCAGGCGCAGCGGGTCGCGGTGGCCCGCGCGCTGGTCCGCGAACCGGACCTGCTGCTGCTCGACGAGCCGTTCGGCGCACTCGACGCGCTGACCCGGCTGCGCATGCAGGGGCTGCTGCGGCGGCTGCGCGCCCAGCACGGCTTCGCCGCGCTGCTGGTCACCCACGACGTGGAGGAGGCGCTGCTGCTCGCCGACCGCGTCCTGCTCCTCGACGACGGCGTCATCGCCGAGGAGGTGCCGGTACGCCTCGGCCCGTCCCCGAGCCCCGACGACCCGGCCCTCGGCGCGCTGCGCCGCCACCTGCTCGACCGCCTCGGCGTACCCGCCGGCTGACCGCGAGGGAGACCCGATGACCCGCTGGACGCCCGACCCGACCTTCTACCCCTCCCCCGCACTCGCCGCGACCGCGCCGGCCGAGAAACTCGCGTACGTCGCCGCGTTCGACCGCGCCGGGCAGCGCCCCGACGCCATCGCGGTGCTCGACACCGACCCGGACTCCGGCTCGTACGGCCGGGTGGTGGGATGGACGGAGCTGCCGAACACCGGCGACGAACTGCACCACTTCGGGTGGAACGCGTGCAGCAGCGCGCTCTGCCCGACCGCGCCGCACCCGCACGTGGAACGCCGCTACCTGATCGTGCCGGGCCTGCGCTCGTCCCGGATCCACGTGCTGGACACCAAGACCGACCCGCGCGCCCCCGAACTGGTCAAGGTGATCGGGCCGGAGGAACTCGGCAAGCGCGCCGGATACTCCCGTCCGCACACCGTGCACTGCGGGCCGGACGGCATCTACGTCTCCGCACTCGGCGGCGCGGACGGGCAGGAGGGGCCCGGCGGCATCGCCGTGCTGGACCACACCACGTTCGAGGTACGCGGCGCGTGGGAGGCCGACCGGGGGCCGCAGTTCCTGGCGTACGACTTCTGGTGGCACTACACCCAGGACGTGCT
Source organism: Micromonospora sp. BL1 (assembly GCF_003667485.1). Lineage (NCBI taxonomy): Bacteria > Bacillati > Actinomycetota > Actinomycetes > Micromonosporales > Micromonosporaceae > Micromonospora > Micromonospora sp. BL1. The sequence goes on along the minus strand of NZ_RCVK01000407.1, from coordinate 3,385 downwards.
GGTCACCAGCGAGTGGGGCACGCCGTCGATGATCGAGGACGGCATCGTCGGTGAGCTGCTGCTGGGCCGCGGGTACGGGCACGCGATCCATTTCTGGGACCTGGCGAAGCGCCGGCACGTGCAGCGCGTCGACCTCGGCGACCAGTACCAGATGCCGCTGGAGTTGCGCCCCGCACACGACCCGACGAAGTCGTACGGCTTCGTCGGCGTGGTGATCAACGTCGAGGACCTGTCCGCCTCGATCTGGCTGTGGCACCGCGACGGCGACGCCTGGGCGGTGACCAAGGTGATCGACATCCCGGCCGAGCCGGCCGACCCGGCCGACCTGCCGGACCTGCTCAAGCCGTTCGGGGCGGTGCCGCCGCTGGTCACCGACATCGACCTGTCGGTGGACGACCGGTTCCTGCACGTCTCCTGCTGGGGCACCGGCGAACTGATCCGCTACGACGTCAGCGACCCGTTCCACCCGGTACGCGTCGGCTCGGTGCGCCTGGGCGGCATCGTCAACCGCACCCCGCACCCGGCGTTCCCGGACGAGCCGCTGGCCGGCGGGCCGCAGATGGTCGAGATCAGCCGGGACGGCCGCCGCGTCTACGTCAGCAACTCGCTCTACGGCGCCTGGGACGACCAGTTCTACCCCGACGGGGTGGGCGCCTGGGTGGCGAAGCTCGACGTCGACCCGGAGCACGGGGGCCTGGTGCCGGACCCGCGGTTCTTCCCGCGCGGGGAGGAATTCCGCGGCCTGCGCGTGCACCAGACCCGGTTGCAGGGCGGCGACGCCTCGTCCGACTCGTACTGCTTCCCGTGACCGGCGCGACCTGGGCGGCGCTGGCCGGCCTCGGCGCGTTCCACGGCCTGAACCCGGCGATGGGGTGGCTGTTCGCGGTGGCCCGGGGCCTCCAGGAGCGCCGCCGGGCCGCGCTGCTGGAGGCCCTGCCGCCCATCGCCGCCGGTCACCTGGCCTCGGTGGCGGTGGTCGCCGCCCTGGTGAGCGCCACCCGGTCGGTGACGGCGAGCACGGCGGTCGCGGTGGCCGGCGGGGTGCTGCTGGTCGGCTTCGGGCTGTGGCGGCTGCTGTCCGACCGGCACTTCCGGTGGGCCGGGATGCGGCTGTCGGCGGCGCAGCTCACCGCCTGGTCGTTCCTGATGTCGGCGGCGCACGGCGCGGGCCTGATGCTGCTGCCGGTGCTGCTCGCCGAACCGGCGGCCGGCGGAGGCCCGCACGCCGGGCACCTCGCCGCCGCGCCGGCCGGCGCGCTGACCGGCCTGCTCGCCGCCGCCGTGCACACCGCCGCCATGCTCGCCGTCGCGCTGGCCGTGGCCCTGCTGGTGTACGAGGTGCTCGGCGTCGGTGTGCTGCGCCGCGCCTGGTTCAACGTCGACCGGCTCTGGGCCGGTGTGCTCGTGGCGGCCGGGGTGGTGACGCTGCTCGGCGCGGCGTGAGTCGTCGCCCGCCACCTGCGACGGATCGATGAAAAGTCCTACTGATTGAATAGGAAAGGCAGCGTCGCCCACCCTGGAGGTCAGTCGTGAGTCAGTCCCCGTCCCCCGCCGAAGCCGTCCACGACGCCGACCGGAGCCGGCAGTGGCTCGCCGGGCAGGCGCACGGGCCGGGCGTCGACCGCGACCGGCTGCTGGAGGTGGGCGCGGCGATGGCCGCGGTGACCGCCGCCGCCGCGGAGCGCGAGCCGGTCGCGGTGGCGTCCGCGCCGGTCGGCGTCGACCCCGGCGCGCCGATCGTCAAGCCGCTGCCGCCGGAGCTGCTGCGCCCGCTGGACACCAACGCCGAGATGCGCTGGCCGTCGATGGCCGGCCAGGGGTACGTGGTCCCGACCGACCGCTTCTTCGTCCGCAACCACACGGTCACCCCGCACCTGGACGCGGCCATCTGGCGACTGCGCCTGTTCGGCGACGGCCTGCGCGGCGCGCCCACCCGCGAGAACCCGGTCGAGTTCGACCTCGACGAGCTGCGCCGGCTGCCCGCCGAGGAGCACGCGGCGCTGCTGGAGTGCGCCGGAAACGGACGGCGCTACTTCGCCGAGCAGCAGGACGAGCCCGCCCCGGGCGTGGCGTGGGGACTGGGCAGCGTCGGCGTGGCCCGCTGGCGGGGCGTGCGGCTCGGCACGGTGCTGCGCCTGGCCGGGCTGCGCGACGAGGCGGTCGACGTGATGCCCGAGGGCCTCGACCCGGACTACGTCTCCGGCGGGGTCAACCTCGGCCGGGTACGCCGCCCGATGCCCGTCGCCAAGGCGCTCGACGACGTGCTGCTGGCGTACGAGATGAACGGCGAGCCGCTGCCCCCCGACCACGGCTTCCCGGTGCGCGTCGTGGTGCCCGGCTGGGTCGGCATCTCCTCGATCAAGTGGGTGGGCGCGATCGAGGTCTCCACCAGCCCTCTGTTCTCGCCGTGGAACACGCAGTTCTACCGGATGTTCGGTCCCGGCCACCCGGCCGACGGCACGATGCTCACCGCTCAGCCGGTACGCAGCGCGTTCGAGCTGCCCTGGGACGCCCGGGTGCCGGCCGGGGAGGAGATGCTGCTGACCGGCCGCTCCTGGTCCGGCAACGGCCCGATCGAGCACGTCGAGGTGGACACCGGCGACGGGTGGCGCCCCGCCGACCTGGTCGAGGCCGACCGGGGTGGCGCCTGGCAGCGCTGGACCGCCCGCTGGCGCCCTGAGGCCGCCGGACGGCACGTCCTGCGTGCCCGCGCCACGGACTGCACCGGCGCGGTCCAGCCCGACCGGGCCGCGCCGAACGACCTCGCGTACCTCTTCGACGCCGTGGTGGCCCACCCCGTGACCGCCTGCTGACCGCCGCTCAGGTGGTGCCGAGGTAGGGCGGCGGGACGGTGTCGGTGAGCCACACCCCGTTCGCCGAGCGGTAGAACAGGTACCCGGCCTCGGCCATCGCCGCCGCGTCCACGGTCAGCACCACCACCGCGCCGCCCCGGCGCGCACCGACGCGCCGGGCCGTCGCCACATCCGGCGACAGGTGTACGTGGTGCCGCCCGCCCCGGCGCAGCCCCTGCGCCCGGATCGCGTCCAGCACGGCCTCGGCGGTGCCGTGGAACAGCCGGGGCGGCGGCGCGGCCGGAGTCAGGCCGAGGTCGACCGGAACGGAGTGCCCCTGGTTGGCGCGGATCCGGCCGCCCCCGTCCGGGCCTGCCTCGACCGCGAAGCGCTGCTTGTCGTTGCCCGCGACCACGGCGTCCAGCTGGGCGCGGCTGATCCGCAGCCCGGCGAGCACGTCGGCGACCGGCACCCACCCGGCCCGGTCGAGTCGCAGTCCGAACGCGTCGGGCCGGTGCCGCAACGCCAGCGACAGCCGCTTGCTCACCCGAACGAGATCCCGGTGTTCCACCCGCCCAGTGTGATTCCGCAGC
>NZ_RCVK01000406.1:0-9054 GCF_003667485.1 Micromonospora sp. BL1 | reverse complement strand
GTACGCGCCCGCGTGCCGGACATCAGCACGCCACCCGGCAGCGCCCCGCCGCCCGACTGCGGGCCACCGTCCGACCCCGGTACGGTGGCGCCGCCGTCCGGCTCGGGCGGCGCGCCGTCGTACACGAGCCAGGCTGGTGCCTGCGGGGACGCCGCGCCCATGGATCCGTCCTTTCCCGACGGCGCCGGCCGGGCGGGGAGTGCCCGGCCGGCGCCGAGGCGGCTCAGAGCCGGTAGAAGTTGGCGTAGTGGTCGGGCGAGAACCAGGTCACGCCGGTGCTCTTGTTGACCACGATCCGGTACGCGTCCCGGGAGGCGTTGCAGGCGCGCGGGTAGACGTCGTACTCGTAGTAGGTGGCACCGGAGGGCAACTGGCCCTCGTAGTTGTAGAACCGGCCGCCGGCGAAGTTGCACTGGCCGCCGCTCCACGAGTACCAGCCGCGGCTCGTCGGGAAGCTCTTGGCCGACCAGCCGGAACGGGCGGTGCGCGCGTCGGCGCAGCGGGACTGCGTGCAGGAGCCGTAGACGGCGGCCGCGGCGGGCTCGGCGAGCCGGGTGGAGACCGTGGACGGGGCGACGAGCGCGGCGGCGGCCACGGCGGTGACCAGGGCGGACGCGGCGAGGGCGCGGCGTACGCGGGTGACGGCGGCGCGGAACGGGGTCAAGGGATCCTCCTTGAGCGAGCCGGCATGACATCGACCAGCATCGTTTCCTGGTCGCCGCTCAGTCTGTCGAGGATCCTGCCCGCCGTACAGCCCCGATCCGGCGACGGCGCCCCGAACCCCGCGTGAACACACGATGGCGGGTGCGGACGGGCGACCCGAGCCGCCCGTCCGCACCCGCCGCGTGGATCAGTGCGTGAACGCCTGGAACTCGGCGATCCGCACGTTCTGCGCCTGCGGGCTGGCGGTGGCGCAGTCGGTCGCCGCCCGCGGGTCGTCGTCCTGCTCACCGGCGTAGTCCGGCGCGCCGGTGCACTGGTTGGTCAGCACCTCGACGCGCAGGTGCGTGGCCTTGGTGCGCGGGATGTCGAACGACCGCATGATCAGCTCGGGCGCCCGGGGACGCGGCGCCACAGCCGGGAACGCGTCCGGCCGGCTGGTGTAGACCGGCCGGAAGTCCGCCGCGTCGGCGCAGGTCACCGGCCCCGTCGCGGTGCACGCCAGAACCCGGAACTGCCGCACCGCGGAGTACCGGCTCTGGGTGCCGGCGTCGGCGTCACCGGTGACCGGCGGGCGCAGCATGGCACTCACCTGCACCCGGCGTACCTGCTGGACGTCACCGGCCAGGTCGACTGTGACCTGCCGGCCGGCGACCGGCGCACCGAGCGAGGCCCAGTTGGTGGCCTCGTCGTCGTCGGCGATCTGCGGCAGGTTGATCCCGTCGCCGCTGACCGCCGCGCCCGCGGTGGCCGAGGCCAGGTTGGGCCGCAACGTCACCGGCAGCGTCCGGTTCTGGCCCGCCTTGACCTTCACCGGGCCGATGCGGGTGTGGCCGTAGCCGGGCGCCCGCACCACGAACTCGTACGTGCCGGGCACCAGGTCCACCCGGTCGGTGAGCGGGGTGGCCGCGTCGGTGTCCGCCACCGGCACCGCCCGCGCCTGGTAGCGCCCGACGAACAGCTGCGCGCCGGCGACCGGCCCGCGCTCGCCGACCGGCAGAAGGCGCAGCGAGCCCTCCCGCGCGTACGGCGAGGTGAAGCCCGGCGTGGGGTCGGCGTCGGTGTGGCCGACGCTGGCCGCGGTCTCGCCGAGGCCGCGCCCGGCGAACGCGTTCCAGAGCAGGTCCTGGTTGGCCCCGCCGAAGCGGATCCGGTCGGCGGCGAGCATCGCGTCCCGGGCGTCGACCATGCTGACCTGGCTGACCGACATGAGCAGGAACGAGTCGAAGACCAGCTGGATCCAGCGCCGGTTACCCGGGCAGGCGGTCACGTCGCGGGCGCCGGTGGCGCACGCCTTCTGCACGGCCGGGGTGCCGCTGCCCCAGCGGCGCATCATGGCCGCGCGGATGTCGGCGTTGGTGGCGCTCCACAGCTCACCGGAGGCGTGCACCTGGAGGCCGACGAAGTCGTAGTCGACCGAGCTGTAGTTGAGCGGGCTGTCGCTCATGTTGTAGTTGCGGATGCCCGCGTTCGGGTCCCCGGTGGTGTACTCGCCGATGGTGAAGCCGCGTCGGCCGGGTGCGGCGTACCCGTGCTCGAACAGGTACTCCATGGCGAGCTGGTCCGACCAGCTCTCGCTCATGCCCTGCGGCGAGCTGACCCCGGCGCTCGGGCCGGCGATCATGCGGTTGGTGACCGCGTGGCCGTACTCGTGGGCGATCACCGACATGTCGAAGTCGCCGTCCACGCAGGGCGCGTAGAACGAGCCCGCCATCGGCTGCCACAGGTACATGTTGGTGGTCGGCGCGACGCCGTCCGGCGGGGTGATCTGGTTGGCGTTGTTACGCGCCGCGAACGCGGGCGGACCGCCGCTGATGCCGCCGGCCTGCGCGTTGCCCTGCTCGGGGTCGTTACCGAGACCACCACGGCCGAGGTTGTCCTGCTGCATGTTCCAGGTCTCCTCGGTGAACCCGAGGTGGTAGGTCCAGTCGTGCATCCGGTTGTGCATGGCGAACAGGTTCGCCCGCGCCGCGTCGATGTCGTTCGCCTGCGGCGAGGTGAACACCTCCGGGTTGCAGCGCTGCTCCTGCCACTGGTTCGTCCACGGGTAGTCGTACCTGCGGTCCGGGCGGGGCGTCGCGGTCTCGGTGCCGACGCTGAACGGGTCGTTGCTGTTCCAGTTCTGCACCGCGATCGCGTTGTTGCCCTTGGTCGTGGTGGTGGACTGGCCGGTGGCCGGGTCCACGTCCCACGCCGGCTGCCCGGGTACGCCCACCACCTCGGCGCAGCCGCGCGCCGGCACGGCGCACCACCGCTTGCGGGTGTCGGCCGAGGACCCGTCGACACGCGGCGAGTTCGGGAAGACCTCCCACGAGGGGTGGTCGGCGTCGTGGTCGATCAGGTCCTCGCGAACCAGCACGGCGCCGTCGCGGGCGTCCACGTAGGTGGAGTAGGCGGCCGGGTCCGCGCCGGTGGTGTCCGCGCCGAGGACGACCTCCCACGCCGCGCGCGCCCCACGGTCCGCGGTGGGGACCGCGACCAACGAGGTACGCACGACCTGCGCGTCGGCACGCCCGGCGTCGGCGATGGCGGCCTGGCGGGCCTGCTCGGCGCTGATCGTCGCGGGGGCCGGCGTACCGGCGTCACGGGCCAGCGAGGAGCTGACGTGCCACACCGCTCCGTCGCGTACGCCGATCGACAGCATGCCGTCGACGGCGGCCGGCAGGTCGCCGAAGCGCTGCCGGAACAGGACGGTCGCGCCCTGCCCCATCGGCGCCACGGTGAGCAGTTCCAGCGCGGCGGCGCCCTCGGCGGTCAGGCCCAGCACGTCCCGGTTGGCTGCCACGTACGCGCGCGCGGCGGCGGCCGGGTCGGCGGGCAGCCCGGTGGCGAGCGGCTTGCCGGTCGAGGTGAGCGTGGCCGGCGTACCGAAGTCGGTCCAGCGCACACGCGCGCCGAGCGCGGCGGCCCGGTCCCGCTGCCGCTCGCTGGCGGCGACGCGGCCCTTGCGGTTGTCAGTGGCCTTGGTGTCGTGCCGGTCGCCCGGCAGGTGGTCGGGTGGCGCCTGGGTACGGGTCTGTTCCCGGGGTGCCGCCTGGCCGCCGCCAGCGGCGGTCAGGACCAGACCGGCTGCCAGCAGCAGCGCGGTGGTCCCCGTCAACGCACGGGATGGTGTGCGCACGGTCCCTCCTGTCATCGTCGAACGGCGATGTCCGTTCCGCCATCCGACCAGGACGATCGACGCGCCGACACCATCCGAACATCCATAAATGTTGCTGCGTCGATTTCTCGGCGGCACCCATGGCGCCTCCGGTCGAGCAGATCCGAGACTCATATCTCACCAGACGAGATACGAATGGATCTTGGTACGAAACGGCCCCTATGAGGGCCCTTTCGTACCAAGATCTCCACAGCGTCAACAGCTTTCAGGTCACGTTCTCTTCTCCTGGTGTTCGTCGTCGTCCCCGCGTCGGCGCAGTGCCCACCCGCCGACCCGGCCGGAGAGCTTGCCGGTCGCCCATTTGGCCCGGTCGAAGGTGTCGTTGCCGAGGCGCCGGGCCGCGTCCACGCCGTCTGCGCCGGTCTCGAGCGCCTTGTCTCTCGCCTCCTTGGCAGCGTCCGTCCATCGTCTCGCCTCCGAGGACTGCCCATCACCCTCGATCCCGAGCCGCCCGTGGAAGTCGACGATGGCGGCCGAGACGTGGTTGCTCGATTTCACCACCGCCGGTGAGTCCATCGGGTTCAGCAGCACCTTGGCGTTCGCTCTGCCCGCAGCCGCTTCCATGCGAGCCAGCAGACGCTCGGTGCACCGGGAGATGAGTTCGAGCCGGTTCTGCCGGGCGTTCCTCAGTCCGACGCGATGCCCGTCCAACTCATCCGGCGACGCATCGAGCACCCGGTCGAGTTCGAGCACGGCAATCGCGTCCTGCAGTTGGAAGCAGCGGGCCAGGACGACGAGCCACTCGTGTGCCTTGGACTCCGCTTCCCTGGCCGCCTTGGCGAGATCACCGATAGCGGCTTTACGCTCCAACTTCTCCGCGAGCGCGTCGAGTTGACGCAACGCGTACGCCTGGGTTTCCGCGATCGTCGCCGGCGCGCCCTGCACCTTCGACCACGTGACCTCGTCGACCCGGCCCCGCTGCTCGCGGATGGTCATGGACTCCTCGATGACGAAGCCCACGCCGATCATCCGGGCCAGCACCGCGTCCTTCTGGGCGCGGAGCACATCGTCGACCTTCTCGTCGATCGTGGCGAGATAGTCGGTGATCTCCTTCATGCTCTGCTGCATCGCAAGCTGCGCCATGAGTCCCGCAGCACCGGCCAGCAGCGCCGGATTGCCGGCCATTGACACCTTGTCGATCTGGAGCCATTTCTGGATCGAGCCTGGATCTCCCACCATCGCGTGGCTGACACCCGGGGTCTTGGTCGGCATCAAACCGTGTTTGTGCACGAGTTGGGCCGATTCCTTTGTCAGCTGCACCCAACGACCCGAGTGGGCGGCGATCTCGGAACCAGCCTGTGCCGCTGTCGCCCCGACCTTGAGGACAGATCCGAGCCGAGGCAGCCCGAGGTCTCTGGACGGCAGGCCCTCGGAGACGAGGAAGCGCTCGACAGCCGTCGGATCTCCGATGACCGCCAGCCCGTCGCCGTCGCTGACCAGCTGGATCTCGTTACCCATTCTCGGCTCCTGACAGGTGGGGAGGGTGGAGAGCGATGTTGTGCACCCTGTTCGCAGCTTGAGGTGCAGACGGTCAGTGGTCTCGGTGAGGAGCTGGGTGCTCGTCGGCGATCAGGTCGGCGATCACCTGGCCGAGATCCTGGCCGGGGGCGTGGATGCCCGCGACGGCCAGCACATCGGCGTCGCGGCGCAGCTCGTCGGCGAGCTGGGCGGTGGTCAGCGCACGCGGCTGTTCGGGGCCGTCGACGTGGTGACACGACAGTTCCCGTGCCTCGCACCGGTCGAGCAGCCAGTCCCGCAGCGCCTTGCGCTGCATCGCGTCCCAGCCCTCGGTGGCCCACCGCCGCTTGTACTCCGGCCGCTCGATCAGCCCGACGGTGCGGTTGCCCTCGATGACCGCGATCCGCCGTTCCACGATCGCCCGGTACTCGGGCCTCCAGTACGCCGGCAGCTCGGTGATCGGCTTCGACCGGTGCCGCTCGAACCACTGCATCTCCAGGCCCTCGTCACGCATCTTGCGCGCGAGCACGATCTCGAACGCCCGCTCCCCCGGCGCTTGTATCGGAGGCCGGACGCTCTCCGGCGCGGTCAGGTCGTCGTCCAGCAGCCCGTAGAGCGAGTAGACCTGCCAGTCCAGCTCCTCCTGCAGCCCGATCATCACGCCACGAACGCAGTGCCACTCGTAGCCGGCGGCATCCAGCCGCTTGCGGGTCGGCACCCCGGAGGCGGCAACCGCCGCCGGGGTCACCCTGGCGAGCCGCCGCGCCAGATCGTCGATCTCCCGGCTCAGTTCCACCGGGTACGCCGCCGAACGGTCGAAGACCGTCTCTTCCGGATCGGGCAGGCAGTGGTGACGCGTCGCCACGAACGCGGCGGCCAGCGACCAGGAATGCGCACACTCGTCCTTCGGCAGCGGATGGTGGCGGCGCATCTCATCGACCGGACCGGCCCGCTCCCGCAGGTCCTTCTCCCGCCTCTCGGCCTGCTTCTGCAGGTCGGACAGGAGCAGTTTCCGGTCGATCACGCGACGACTCTAGCCGTCCCGCCGCCGGGACCGCGGCAGCCGTAAGTACCGATCTCCTCGACAGACCGCTACCGATGGCTTCCCTCTCAGTCTCGGACGTGGGCTCACGCCGTCGCATCGAGGAAGGTGGCCACCACCCGACGGAAGCCGTGTGGATTCTCGACCCACGGCAGGTGACCGGATCCGGGGAGGCTGACCCGCTCGCAGTTCGGCAGCGCCTGCTCCAGCGAGTCGACGCCCCAGCGGGGGCGGATGTCCTCGGGGCCGTCGATGATCAGCACGGGGAGGTCGAGTGCCCGGCACCGCACGGCGATGTCGGATTCCCTGAGCTCCTGCTTCACCTCGGCGTTGATCACCCGGTTGCAGTCGTGGTTGACGCCCAGCCACGGCGTGGCCATGCCCTCGGCGTGCGTCATCGCGGCGTCAGGATCGGCGAAGTCGGCCGACCACTGCAGGACCGCCCGTTCGCGTTCCTCGGCAGGAGTGCGGGTGCGTGCACCCAGCGCCTCCCACCGGTTCAGACGAGGCCCGAGCCGCCGCCTGAGATTCCGCTCGTAGTGCGGATGCCAGCCGCGTTCGGGGTCGATGCCGGTGCCGGACACGTAGATCAGGTGACTGACCCGCTCCGGGTACTCGATCGCGTACCGCAGCGCCAGGTGCGCGCCCCACGAGTGGCCCAGCACTGCCGTTCGCGGTCCGGCCAGGTGTTCGCGTACCGCGTCGAGGTCGGCGACGAAGCGGCCGATCGTGTACGGACCGCGCCGCTGGGAACGCCCGCAGCCACGCTGGTCCCACCGAACGACACGGGCGTGCCCGTCGAGCAGCCGGGCGACCGGGCCGAGGTAGTCCCAGATGCCCGGGCCGCCGTGGCAGAGCACCAGCGGCGCGCCGGCACCGACCCGGTCGGCCCACAGGCGACAACCGTCTTCGGTACGCACGTCCGCAGTCATCGACGACAGTATGGCGAGCCGGCGAGCCGACACCGTCCGGTCAGTCCTGGGTGCCGGCGAACAGGGTCCAGGCGTCTATCTCGGTCGGCGCCAACGGCCGCGCCGGCAGATACGACGCCAGGTCGCGGAAGTCCGCCACCGCGTTGTGCACGCACACCGCGAGCGAGAAGTGCAGCAGTTCCCGCACCGCCTGCGCGTCGGGCGCCGTGACGTCGTCCAGCAGCGGACTGCGCACGTCGAGCGCGAACACCACGTGGCAGGCGCTCTGGTCGGACTTGACCACGCAGTAGTAGCGCCCGGCCTCCGCCAGCCGGTTACGGATGTTCGCCCAGGCCATCGCCCCGGAGATGTCGGGCACGTCGGCGCCGGCCACGCAGGCCATCCGGAAGACCCAGCGGGCCGGGTCCTCCGGTGACACAGCGCCGTAGACCAGCACCAGGCCGCCGCGGTGGAACACGGTGAAGCCCTGCACGTCCGGACTGAGGTGCAGGAAGTCCGGGGTCCAGACCCGGTCGTACTGCCGCTCGGCGAGGGACCGCAGGAAATGCACGGTCTGGCCGGCGGCCTGACGAGCGTCTACGCCCATGCGTTCTGGTCCTCCCCGAAGGATCACGGAAGCTCACGCTATGAAGCGGCACGGACACGGATCAAGGTGCGGCGATCGAGTCTGGATGGTCGGTCCCGTGAACGGGACCGAACCCGCTTCGAGTCCCACGGATAGGACTACAGGGCGGCTCGTCCGATCGGTCAACACCCGACGCGCGGCTGCGCGCGTACACCGGCCGGGGTTGTTAGCGTGGATCGCGGACCGCACGGCGGTCCGGCCACCCCTCGCCCGACGGCCCGCGCGTCCCGGTGACGCCGCGGGACGCGGTGCTGCGATCCGGCATGGAGGGGGTGCGATGACCGCGGTGCCGGAGGATCCGGGGCCGGGTGACCGCCGGCCCGCGCCCGGCGCGCCGGTCGACAGCTGGCGGCGGCGCTGGAGCGTACGGACGCGGGCGCTCGGCGAGGCGGCGCGCGTGCGGACCCGGCGCTTCTGGGACGGTGCGCAGCCGACGCTGCGGCAGCTCTGGTGGACCGAGGAACCGGTGACGCCGGTGACCACAGTCGACCGGCGCGTACCGGAGCCGCTCGCGGTGCCGGCGCAGGGCCAGGTGTACGTGTTCCTGGTCCGCGCCACCTACACCTGGTCGTCGGAGACGGCCCGGCCGGAGCTGTTCGGCTGGTACGTGGACTACTTCCAGCAGCAGGCCGCGCAGCGCCTGCACCGGCTGGCCGTCCGGTGCGCGGTGGAGGTGCCGCCGCACCGCCCGCGCGACCTGCACGCCGCGTTGACCGCCGCGCTGGCCGAGGACGACCCGTCGCCCTGGACGTACGAGCGCGGCGAGGTGACGTTCGCCTGCGAGCCGGACGTCACAGTGCACCTGGACGAGCGGGTGCGCAAGCTGCTCCAGCCGTACTGGGAGCAGCGCATCGCGCTGGAGTGCGAACGCGACCTGGCCCGGCGCCGCGCCGAGTACGCGGAGGAACGCGACCGGCGCGACCGCCCGCCGGAGCAGGCGAGGACGGCGGGCGAGGCGGGACGGACACGGCGTGGATCGCGGCCGGACGGACCGGTGGAGTCGTTCACCCCGCTGGAGCCGCTGCTCCCCCCGCCCGCACCGCGCTCGGCCCCGGGGCAGCGGCTCCGCCCCGGCGAGCCGGAGTCGCCCCAGGTCTGAGCCCGGCGGCGTCAGCCCGCAACGGCGGCCGTCTCGGGGCGGGCCTGCCGGGCGGCCAGGTACGCGGCGATCCCGGTG
>NZ_RCVK01000416.1:0-56677 GCF_003667485.1 Micromonospora sp. BL1 | reverse complement strand
GGTTCGGCCAGTGCCAGCACCTCCTCCAGCAGCCGGCCGGCCCGCCGGGCTGCTCGACGCGGCGCTCGCCGGCGCATCCGGTGACGCCCGGCGGGCCGGCCGGCTGCTGGAGGAGGTGCTGGCACTGGCCGAACCGGACGGCTTCCGGCGCGTCTTCACCCGGGCCGACCCGGGGGTACGGGACCTGCTCGCCGCGCGGCTGGACTCCGGCACCGCGTACTGGGCGACGGTGAGCGAGCTGGTCCGGGGCGTGGACGCGCAACCGGCGGCCGCGACGGCCGACGGTCCGGCCCGGACGCTCGACGAGCCGCTCACCGAGCGGGAGCTGACCATCCTGCGCTACCTGCAGAGCATCCTGTCCAACGTGGAGATCGCCGCCGAGCTGTCACTGTCGGTCAACACGGTGAAGACGCACGTGCGCAACATCTACCGCAAGCTCGACGCGACCCGCCGGCGGGACGCCGTCCGGCGGGCGCGCGAGCTGCGGTTGATCTGACCGTCAGCCGTCGTCGGTGGCGGCGTCCACCACGGCCAGCAGTTCGGCCAGGTCGTAGCCGCCGTCGTGGCGGACGTCGTTGACGAACAACGTCGGGGTGCCGTTGACGCCGCTGCGGATGCCTCCGACGAAGTCCTGCCGGACCCGGTCGGCGTACTCCTGCCGGCCGACCTCCCCGGCGATCTCCTCCGGCGACAGGCCGATCTGCTCGACGCCCAGCGACAGGTGCACCGGGTCGAGCTGGTCCTGGTGCTGGTAGAGCCAGTCGTACATCTCCCAGAACCGGCCCCGGGCGGCGGCGGCCTCGGCGGTCTCCGCGGCGCTCTCCGCGTACGGGTGGACGTTGGTGATCGGGAAGTGCCGGTACGCCAGCCGCACCGTGTCGGCCCGCTGGCGCAGCACCTCGGTCAGGTTCGGGTACGCGGCACCGCAGAACCGGCACTGGAAGTCGCCGTACTCGACGATCGTGACCGGCGCGTCCACCGGCCCGCGGACATGGTCGCGTTCGGTCACCGGGATCCGCAGCCGTGCGGTGGTGACCTGAAGGGGCGTGGTCATCCGGCACTCACCCGCCGATCCGAGTCCAGGCTCTCGAGCGCGTCGAGGATCCCGTCCACGCCCGGGTTCACCTCGGGCGGGGACAGGTGGCTCCAGGCCACCCGGCCGTCCGGGGCGACCACCACGAGTGCCCGCTCCGACTGCCCGTTCGGCGCGTACGCGCCGTACCGGCGCGACACCTCACCCTTGGGCTCGAAGTCGGCGAGCAGCGGGAACCGGATGCCCCGGCTCTCGGCGAAGGCCCGGTGCGAGTCGACGCTGTCCACCGAGATGCCCAGCAGCACCGCGTCGTACCGCTCCAGCTCGGGCAGGGCGGCCTGGTACAGGGTCATCTGCTCGCCGCAGACCGGTGACCAGTCCGCCGGGTAGAAGGCGAGCACCACGGGACGGCCCCGGAACTGCCCGGGGCCCACCTCGCGCCCGTCCGGCGCCGCCGGCAGCGTGAACCCGGGCGCGGTCTGCCCGGGTGTGATCAGCCCGTTCGGATCACTCATGCCTCCCACCATGGCCGCGACCCGGGTGAGGCGGGCTCACCCGGGCGGGGTGGTTCCGGTCAGCGCACGACGAGGTGGTTGTGCACCTCCCGGATGCCGGGGGCGTTCCACACCACCCGCTCGATCTCCTCGCGCTCGCCGGCCGAGTGGACCTGCCCGTCCAGCAGCACCGTGTCGCCGTGCACCCGCACGTCGACCTCCTCGGCCTCGGTGGCGCGGTTGCGGGCCAGCGCGTCCACGATCCGCTCGGCCAGGTCGCGGCCGTCGGCGTGCACCGCCGGGCGCACGGCGATGCCGTTGCTCACCCCGCGTACGCCGGTGAGCCGGGCGACCGAGCGTTCGGCGGCCCGCCGCTGGTACTCCCACTCGACCTCGCCGTGCAGCGTGACCCAGCCGTCGGCCACGGTCACCTGCAACGCCTCGATCGGCACGAACGCGTCCCACTCCAGCGCCCGTACGGCCGCGACGGCGATCTCCGGGTCCTCCCGCCCGGCCGCGGTGTCGATCCGGACGGCGAGGTCGTTGGCGACCGCACGGACCCGGGTGACCCGGTGCGCGGCCCGCTCGGCGGCCCACTTCTTGGCGTAGCTGTCCACCCGGCCGGTGAGCGTCACCACGCCCTCGGTGACGGTCACCCCGATCTCGTCCGGGCCGACCCGCGGCTCCCAGGTCAGCTCGTCGAGCACGGCGGTCTGGATGTCCCGGTCGGTACGCGTGACCGTGTCGGTGGCCATCCGGCTCTCCCTCCCGTCGATCGCGGCGCGGGCACGTGGTCCCGCACCCGCGATCCTGCGCGTGTCCCGGGTGAGCCGCCCTCGCCCGGTCCGGGTGAGGCAGCACGACGGCCGCTCCCGGGAGCCCCGGGAGCGGCCGTCGTCGCGTCGTACTGTGCGGGTCAGCCGTCCAGGCCGGCCGGGGAGTTCGGCCGGTCCACGTCCACGAACTCGATCTCGTCCGCGGCGCGGTCCCGGCTGCCGGCGGCGCGCGCCGCGGTCCCGGCGGCCCAGCCGATCGCCGCGCCGGCGAGCGCCGCCGCGATCAGCAGCGTCCAGGGCAGCGCGGGCCGGCGGCCGGCGAGCGCGTCGAACGCGAGACCGGCCCGGCGGCGTGCCTCCTCGGCGGCGCTGCCGACCAGGTCGGTGGCGTCGTCGGCCAGGCCGGAGGAGCTGCGGCGGGCGGTACGGGTGGCGTCGCGCACGCTGTCACCGGCGGAACCGGCGGCGGAGAGCAGGTGCTGCCACGCCTGGTCGGCGACCCGCTCGGCCTTGCCCCGGCGGTCCAGCAGGTTGGATCCGAACATCGTTCTACCTCCTCGGGTGCCGAAGGCCGGCGGCCACTTCGGACTCCGGTGTCCATCCGGCGGGTTCACTGTCTCGGGCAGTGCCCCACCGGCACGCCTGGCAAACCATGTCCGGGTCACGGGCGGCCCGGGCAGCGAACGGGACGAACCACCCGAACGCGCCGGACCGGTGCCCACGGGACGTGCGTGCGCCCGCTACCCTGGTCGGCGGATCGGCCGGGCCCGCCCGGCCGCAGGGTTGGCCGCGGCCCGCCCTGAAGGGGAAACTGGAACCCGGAGGTCCGGATTGGGTACGCCCAGGTGTGCCCAGTTCGCGAATTGCTCATCCCGGGGGGTGGCGACCGGGCCGTCGGAGGAATACGCTCGGTCGCGGCCCGCGTACTGATGAGGCGCCCGTCATGGGCGAGTGGAGGTGCTCGCGTGAGCCTGTCGATCGTGAAGTCGGTGCGGCCGGGTGGTGTCGTCCAGATCGCGCCCCGTGGGGAGATCGACGTCGACACCGCGTACGAGGTGCGGGAAGCGATCGCCGAAGTGCTCGCGAAGGGCCGCCCCTCGCGGATCGAGCTGAACATGCGGCTCGTCACGTTCATCGACTCGGTCGGCATCAGCGCCATGGTCGCGGGCTTCCAGACCTGCGAGGTCAGCGGCGTCAAGCTGGTGGTCACCGAGCCGAGCCGGTTCGTGCACCGGCAGCTCTGGGTGACCGGCCTGCTCGGCCTGTTCGGCGCGCCCGAGCCGTGGTTCGCCGACGACACCCCCGAGGTGCTGCCCGGCGCCTGAGCGCCGTTCACACCCCCTGCTGCCAGGGGACCTTCTACCCGTTGCCAGTCCGGCGTCGGTACGGGACGATCGTCGCGACGCACGACGGCGAGGGGGCCCGCTTGCAGAGCAGCGACAGCTTCAGCTACACCGTGCAGGCCCGGTGCACCCGGGCCGAGGCGGTGGCGCTACTGGGTGACCTGAGTCGCCAGGGCGAGCTGCATCCGCTGATCGTCCGGGTCCGGAAGCTGCCGGCCCGGCCGGGCGCGCTGGCCAGCTACGCGATCACCGACCGGCTGCAACTCGGCCCGCTGCACTTCCCGGTCACGTACCAGGCGGACGTGTTGATCGCCGGCGAGGACGAGGTGGTCACCGTGGCGCGGCAGCAGCCCGCGACGACGGTACGCAACCACACCCGCCTGCGCGACGAGCCCGACGGCACGGTACGCATCGACGTGGAGATCACGCTCACCGCACCGGCACCGCTGTTCGGGTACGCGTTCCGCCAGGCCCGGGCGGCTCACCTGGGCCTGGCGGCGCGTCTCGGAGCGACCCTGGAGGGCCGGCCGGCCTGATCCGGCCGCCCTCCAGGGCGCGCTCAGTACACCGACAGGTGCACGTGGTTGGTGTGGTCGCTGGACGGGTCGCCGTTGCCGCCGCTGTACGACTTCCACCCGCTGCTGGGCAGCCAGATCTGCTTGAACCAGATCACGTAGAGCACGGCGAGCGGGTCGGCGTTGCGCACGAAGTACGCGGCCAGGTTGTTGCCGTACGTCCGGTCGCCGCCGGTGGCCACGCCGCCGAAGCCGCTCTTCTGCGCGGCGAAGTCGCAGGCGCGCCCCTTCGGGTGCTCACCCGAGCCGCTGGGCCGGTGGCAGGAGACGTACCGGGTGAAGCCCGCCGCCTTGGCCTGTTGCAGCGCGTGCAGCGTGCGTGGGGTGATGCAGCCGTTCGCCGGGGTCGGGTCGTTGACGCTGCACGACTCCGACGGCCAGGAGCCGTCCGAGTTGCGCGGCGCGGGCTTCGCGTTCTTGCTGGAGGTGCCCTGGACGCTGCCACCGCCGCTGCTGCTGCGCGAGGCCCGGTCGTTCGCCACCTCGAGGGCACGCTCGGCCTGCTCCTTGCGCTTGCCCATCACCGCCACCTGCTTGCGCTGCTCGCGGATCTCGCCGTCGAGCTCGGTGCGGGTGCGGGTGGCCTCGTCACGGGTCGCGATCAGGTCGCGCAGCGTGCGGTCCTCGTGCGCGGCGACCTGCTCCAGCGCGGCGGCCCGGTCCATGAAGCCCTCCGGGCTGCTGCTGCCGAGCAGCGCCCCGGCGGTGCCGAGGCGGCCGTTGCGGTACGCCACGGCGGCGATCTCGCCGACCTTGGCGTCCCGAACGGCCAGTTCGGCGCCGACCGTCTTGAGTTGTTCGTTGAGTTGCTTCTGCCGGTTCACCGACCGGTTGAGCGCGGCCTTCGCCTCCAGCCAGCCCTTGCTGGCCGCGTCGAGCTGGGCGCGCAGTTCGGGCGTGCCGCCCTCGTCGTCGCCGGGCGCGGCGGCGAGCAGGCCGGTCGCGGGTGCCGCCGAGGCGGGGGAGGCCGGAACGGTCGCGACGCCGAGGGTCAGCGTCGCGACGAGCAGGGCCGCCAACCGGGCGGCCGTCCGTCGTACAGGTGCCACTGGGGGCATTCACACGTCCTTCCGTCAGCGCCGACCGGGTTAGCTGACGGGTTCGGGACGGAAGATCCCTACCGCTGACGCGGATGCACCCCACGTACGTGGTTCCCCGGCTCGTCCCTGCGGACGATTAGGCGACGGCCGCCCCACCGGGGCCGGTGGCGCCCGCGGGTGCGGCCGCGACCGAGACTACCGGCGCTGCCCGGGCACGGCTCCGTGGAGCAGTGCCACTAGGCGGGGCAAAACCGGCATAAGACTACATTAGCCACAGTGATTTAAGTGTGTCCTAATCACCACTCGGTCTGTCCGCACACTCCGGCCGACGCTCCGGGTTCGACCTGCAACGTGGCGTGATCGATGGAGAAGTCCTCGTGCAGGGCGGCCCGCGCGGCGGCCAGCACGCCGGCCGGGTCCACGCCCGGGTCGGTGGTCAGGTGCGCCGAGGCCACCTCCATGCCCGAGGTGAGCGTCCAGACGTGCAGGTCGTGCACCTCGGCCACGCCGGGTACGGCGGCCAGCCGGTCGTGCACGGCGGTCACCTGGAGGTGTTCCGGCGCGGCCTGCACCAGGATGCGCAGCGCGGCCCGGCCGAGCCGCCAGGTGCGCGGCAGGATGAACAGGCCGATCCCGACGGCGACCAGCGGGTCCGCCCACCACCAGTCGGTCACCGCGATGACCAGGGCGGCGGCGATCACGCCGAGCGAGCCGAGCAGGTCGCCGAGCACCTCCAGGTACGCCCCGCGCAGGTTGATGCTCTCCTTCGACCCGGCGCGCAGCAGCGCGAACGCGACGATGTTGGCGAGCAGGCCGAGCACCGCCACCACCAGCATCGGGCCGGCCAGCACCTCCGGCGGCTCGCCGAAGCGGCGTACCGCCTCGACCAGGACGTAGATGGCGACGGCGCCGAGCAGCACGGCGTTGGCGAGGGCGGCGAGCACCTCCAGCCGGTAGAGCCCGAACGTGCGCTGCGGGTCGGTGCCGGCCCGGCGGGTGGCGGTGATCGCCGCGAGGGCCATGCCGATGCCGAGGACGTCGGTGAACATGTGCCCGGCGTCGGAGAGCAGCGCCAGCGAGCCGGTGGTGAAGGCGGCCACCGCCTCGACCACCATCAGGGCGGCGAGCAGCGCGAACGCGGCCCAGAGGCGGCCCCGGTGGCGGTGTGCCGCGTTGGCCACCGCACCGCTGTGGTCATGACCTGCGCCCACGCCAACACCCTCCCTGCCGCGTACCGGCCCGGCCCAATGTATGTTCACATCGCTATGTATGCAAGTGAACTGTGGGTGGCGGCGGGGCCGGTCACCCCACCGGGTCGAGCGTGGTGAGGCGCTGGGTCGCCCGGGACAGCGCCACGTAGAGCGTGCGGACGCCCGAGCCGGGATCGGCCCGGATCTCACCCGGCGCCACCAGCACCACGCCGTCGTACTCCATGCCCTTGGCCTGAAGGCTGGTGACGACCTGGAGGCGGCCCGCGCCGAGCCCGCCCAGCCAGCCCGCCACCTCGTCCCGGCGCGGCACCGGCGTGATCACGCCGACGGTGCCCTCCACCTGCGCGAGCAGCGCCTCGGCCGCCTCGACGGTGGCCGCCGGCAGGTCGGCGGCGGGCACCGTGCGCTCGACCGGCGGCACACCCGTGGACCGGACCGCGGCGGGCAGCGGCAGGTCCGGGTAGAGGCGGCGGATCTCCGCCGCCGCCACCGCGAAGATCTCCGCCGAGTTGCGGTAGTTGGTGGTCAGCTCGTAGCGGTGCCGCTTGCGCCGGCCCAGCGCCTGGTCACGGGCCCGGTCCAGCTCCTGCGGGTCGCCGGTCCAGGCGGTCTGCGCCGGGTCGCCGACCACGGTCCAGGACGCCAGCCGCCCGCGCCGGCCGACCATCCGCCACTGCATCGGCGAGACGTCCTGCGACTCGTCCACCACCACGTGCGCGTAGTCGCGGTAGTCGTCCGGACGCTCCCGCGCCGCCGCGCGGGCGGCACGCTGCCGGTCGGCGTACGTGCTCAGCTCGCGCACGCCACCGGCGAGCTGGTACGGGTCGCGCTTGGGCCGGGCCCGCTGCACCGGCTTGCCGAGCAGCGCGTCCAACTCGTCCAGCAGCGCGATGTCGGCCACCGTCAGCCCCTCGGTCGCGAGGCTCCGGTACGCGTCGCCGAGCAACCGGATCTCCGCCGAGGACAGGATCCCCCCGGCGTAGCGGCGCAGCCGGTCCGGGCGGGCCAGCCAGTCCAGCACGTGCCGCGGGTGCAGCCGGGGCCACCACGCCTTGAGGAACTCGCGGAACTCCGGCCGCTCGATGATCTCGTCCTCGAACGCGGGCTGCTCCGGCAACCGGCCCACACGCAGCGTGCGGGCCTGCGCGTAGAGCGCGGCGAGCACCGCGTCGAACGCCGCCCGGCGCACCTCGTTGCGGCGCGCGCCCCGGGCCAGCGTCCGGTCCCGGATCGCGTCCAGCGCGGGGCGCTCCAGGCGCAGCAGCTCGCCCCGGTAGAGCAGGCGCAGCTCGGCGGGGGAGTCCGGCACCGCGTCGCGTACCGCGCGTTCCAGCACCCGGCGCATCCGCAGCGATCCCTTCACCGCCGCCACGTCCGGCGGGTCGGTCCGGGACGCGGACAGGCCGGGGAACAGCGAGCCGAGCGAGTGCAGCGTGGCGGTCTCCTCGCCCAGCGAGGGCAGCACCGAGGCGATGTACTCGACGAACACGCCGGACGGGCCGACCACCAGGATGCCGCCGCCGGCGTACCGCGCCCGGTCGGAGTAGAGCAGGTATGCGGCCCGGTGTAGTGCCACCGCCGTCTTGCCGGTGCCCGGGCCGCCGGAGACGATCGTGACGCCGTTGCCGGGGGAGCGGATCGCCTCGTCCTGCTCGCGCTGGATGGTGGCGACGATGTCCCGCATGCCCCGGCCGGTGGCCCGGGACAGCGTGGCCAGCAGCGCCCCGTCACCGACCACCGCCATGTCCGGCGGCGCGGCCTCCGGGTCCAGCAGGTCGTCCTCGATCCGGGTGACCTTCTCCGAGGCGGACTGGATCGTGCGCCGGCGCACCACGCCGCGCGGCTCGGCGGGCGTGGCCTGGTAGAACGCGGCGGCGGCGGGTGCCCGCCAGTCCACCACCAGCGTCTCCGCGTCCACGCCCCGCACACCGAGGCGGCCGACGTGCAGCACCTGCCCGGTCCGCAGGTCCAGCCGGCCGAACACCAGTCCCTCGTGCTCGGCGTCCAGCACGTGCCGGCGCTGGGCGGCGTGGAAGACCATCGCGTCCCGCTCGACCAGCGCGCCGAAGTTGCCGACCCGGGCCAGCCGGTAGCCCTCCCGCTCGGCCTCCGCCGCGGACCGGCGCAGTTCGGCCAGCCGGGCGTACACCCGGTCGAGGTGGCGCTGCTCGGCGGCGATCTCCCGGTCCAGCGTGGTCTGGTCGGTCAACGCGGATGCTCCTGTGTTCGGAGGGCACGACGGGCTGAATGAGGGTACGGGCCGCCGGCAACCGGCACGCCGGGGCATGCCGCGCACGTGGCGTACGTCGGTGCCGCCCGGAGGTGGGGAACGCTCAGAGGCGGGTCGCGGGACGGGCCGCCAGCACCCGGTCCAGCACGCCGGAGAGGGCGGCGTTCACCGCGTCGGGGCGCTCCATCATGAGCATGTGCCCGGCGCCCGGGCAGACGGTCAGCTCCGTGGTGGGCAGCGCCGCCGCGATCGACTCGGCGCAGGGCGGCGGGGTGAGCCGGTCCCGGTCCCCGACCAGCGCGGCGGCCGGCAGCCCGCCGAGCGCGGCGAGTGTCTCCAGCCGGTGCTGGGCGCCGATCGAGGCGCGGAAACCGCCGATCGAGCGCAGCGTGGCCCGGGCCACCGCCGAGGTGACCAGCCGGATGTCCGCCGGGTCGCAGCGGTCGCCGAACAGCATCCAGCGAATGCTCGGGCGCAGCGCGCGCAGCAGGGCGTGCGGGGGCCGCCAGCCGCCGCAGCGGGCCAGCACCCCGGCGCCGGTGGTCTCGGCCAGGCGGATCAGCCGGGTGATCCGGGGGGAGAGACCGTACGCGGTGTGCGTGTGCCCCTCGGCGGTGGTGGAGACGAAGACCAGTCCGGCGGTACGCGCGGCGAACCGGTCGGGGTGGCGGTGGGCGTACTCCATCACGGTCATGCCGCCCATCGAGTGCCCGACCAGGACGACCGGACCGGCCGGGACGATCTCGTCGACCACCGCCGCCAGGTCGTCGCCGAGCTGTGCGAGGGTGGCGTCGCGCAGCGCCAGGCAGCTCGACCGGCCGTGCCCGCGCGCGTCGTAGGTGACCACCCGGACCCGGCCGCCGAAGCGCTCCCGCAGCTCCGCGACCTGGCGGTGCCAGCTGCGCCCGTCCAGCGTCCAGCCGTGCAGCAGGACGGCGGTGACCTCGGCGTCGACCGGCCCGGTGACGCTGACGTGCAGGCGTACGTCGTCGGGGAGCCGCAGTTCCAGGTCCGGCATCGTCCACCTCCCGGGCCCACCGGTGTGTGTCCACCGGATGACCCGGCGGTGACACCGGCGTTACCCGCCATGAGACCACGGCAACCGGCCCGGAGAGAAGATTCCGGTCCGGCCCCACGGCGTCGGATCGGTGACCAGGCTGGGAGACATGCCGTCCACCGCCCGCACTCCCCGCGCCGCGCTGGCCGAGCTGCTCGCCGGCAACCGGCGCTTCGTCAGCGGGCAGCCGGTGCACGGGCACGACGTCACCGCCGCCGCGGCGGTGGCCTCCGGCGACCAGCAGCCGTACGCGGTGGTGCTGGGCTGCATCGACTCCCGCGTGCCGTTGGAGGCGATCTTCGACCAGACGTTCGGTTCGATCTGCGTGATCCGCACCGGCGGGCACGTGCTGGACCGGGCCGTGCGGGGCTCGATCGAGTACGTGGTGGAGCAGCTCGGCGTACGTCTGGTGATGGTGCTGGGTCACGAGCGCTGCGGCGCGGTCGGCTCGACGGTCGAGGCGCTGCGCACCGGGCGGCGCCCCGGCGGGGACCTGGCGTACGTGGTGGACCGGATCGCCCCGGCGGTCACCGACGTCGGAGTGGACGACCCGGACGCGCACCCGTTGGCGATCCGCCGCCACGTCCGGCGCACCGTGGCCGCGTTGCGCGCCGACGACCGCCTGGCCGGGCCGGTGGAGGCCGGCGAGCTGGCGGTGGAGGGCGCGCTCTACGACCTGGCCACGGGCGAGGTCACGCTGCTGCCGCGGGAGGAGACGCGAAACCGCCCGCCGGGGTGATCCCGGCGGGCGGTCGCGGTGGTGCGGGCGAGGGTGCTCAGCCCTCGAAGACGCCGGCCTCGACCAGGCGCTTCTCGGTGGCGTCCCAGCCGTGGTCCGGGTAGGACGCGGCCAGGCCGTTGATCTCGGCGCGGATCTTGGCGGCGTGGCCGGCGGCGGCCAGCACCCGGATCTCCTCGACGAAGGCGTCGGAGTCGGTGCGCAGGTGCGCGGTCTTGCCGTTGGTCAGGTTGCGCACGTAGGCGTGCTTGCCGCCGTTGAGCGGGATCAGGTACTTGAACTCGCCCAGCACGCTGAGGGCGCCACCCTGGCCAGCCTGGCCGGCCCGGACGGACGCGCGCGCGGTCTTAGAGGTGTTGCTCGCCACGGAGGTACTCCTTGCAGACGTACGGTGGGGACGGAAGGCCGTCCGGGGGCTGTGCGAGTGACGCCCGGGTGGGCGCCGGCCCGCGAAGATGTACGGCGGCACAGAGAACCGCCCAGAGAACTGTACACGACCGCGACACCTGGCTGGTCGTCGCGGCGTCAGAGGGCATAACCGGGTCCACCACCCGGGTATTTCCCGCCCCGGCGGACCGGCGAATTTTCCGATTCGCTGGCGCACCACCAGTCACACGGGTCATCATGTGTGCCAGGTACCACTCGGTACGACGAGGTCGTAGGGGAAGACGCACCTCGGCTCACCGGGAGGTCACCGTGCCAACGCGTGGCGTCGTATACGTCCACTCGACCCCGCTCGCCGTGTGCTCGCACGTCGAGTGGGCGATCGCGCGCGTCCTCGCCGCGCCGGTCAACCTGCACTGGACGGCGCAGCCCGCCGATCCGGGCGCCCGTCGCGCCGAGTGCGGCTGGACCGGCAGCCCGGGGACCGGCGCGGAGCTGGCCGCTGCCCTCCGGCAGTGGCCCATGATCCGTTTCGAGGTCACCGAGGAACCCAGTCCCGGCGTCGACGGCGAGCGCTTCATGTACGTACCGGGCCGCGGCCTGTTCCGCGCCGCGGTCGGCGCGGCCGGCGACATCCAGCTCGGCGAGGACCGGCTCCGCAGCCTGATGGCCGCCGCACGCAGCCCGGAGGCACTGGCCCACGCCCTGGACAAGGCGCTCGGCACCGCCTGGGACGCCGAGCTGGAGCCCTACCGGTACGCCGGAGACGGCGCGCCGGTGACGCTGCTCACCCGGGTCGGGTGACGGGGGCCGAGTTGCCCCGATACGGTGGGCCGCGTGTCGATTTCCCCGCGGCGCTCCGCCGTCGCGCTCGCCGCACTGACCGCGCTGCTCGTCTCCGGGTGCTCGGACGGGCCGGACCGGCCCCGGCCTGCGCCGACGAGCCCGGCGCCGCCGTCGGCCGCGCCCGCGCCGAGTGAGTCGCCGGCCGCCGATCCGGCCGCCCGGGCGGCCGCGCTCGTCGGCACGCTGAGCGACGAGGACCTGGTCGGGCAGGTGCTGATGCCGTACGCGTACGGCAGCTCGGCCACCGAGGTGTCGGCCGCGTCGGCGGCCGGGAACCGGGGGCTCGCCGGGGTCGACACCCCCGCCGAGATGGTGGCGAAGTATCGGCTCGGCGGCGTGATCCTGGTCGGCTTCAGCGCCGACGACCCCACCTCGGGCAACCAGGCCACCACGAACGTGGACAACCCGAAGCAGGTCCGTGCGCTCACCGACGGGCTGCGCGCCGCCGCCGGCAAGCTGCCCGCCGGCGCCGCGCCCTTCCTGATCGGCACCGACCAGGAGTACGGCGTGGTCACCCGGATCACCGACGGGGTGACGCTGCTGCCCAGCCCGCTCGCCGCCGGCGCCGCCGGTAACCCGGCGCTGACCGAGGCCGCCTGGCGGGCCGCCGGGGCCGAGCTGGCCGCGATGGGCATCAACCTCGACTTCGCCCCGGTCGCCGACGTGCTGGCGGCCCGCAGCACCGTGATCGGCTCCCGCTCCTTCGGCGCCGACCCGGCGACCGCGTCCCCGCAGGTGGCCGGCGCGGTACGCGGCCTTCAGGCGGAGGGTGTCGGCGCCGCGGTCAAGCACTTCCCCGGGCACGGCCTGAGTGCCGAGGACTCGCACACCGAACTGCCGGTGATCAAGCAGTCCCGCGCCGAGCTGGACCGCCTCGCGTTCCCGCCGTTCCGGGCCGGGATCGGGGCCGGGGCCATGGCGGTGATGTCGGCGCACCTGGACGTCAGGGCCGTCGACCCGGGCACCCCCGCGACGTTCTCCCGCAAGCTGCTCACCGACGTGCTGCGCGGCCAGATGGGCTTCCAGGGTGTGGTGATCACCGACGGGATGAACATGGCCCCGGCGAAGAAGTGGTCGCCGGGCGAGGCCGCGGTGCGCGCGCTCAACGCCGGCAACGACCTCATCCTGATGACCCCGAACGTCAAGCAGGCGTACGACGGGCTGCTCGCCGCGCTCAAGGACGGTTCGCTGCCCCGCGCCCGGCTGGTCGAGGCGGTCACCCGGGTGCTGACCATGAAGTTCCGGCTGGCCGGGCGGGACGCGCCCGCGCTGTCCACGCTCGACGGCGCCGCACACCGCAAGGCCGCCGACGACCTGGCCACCGCCGCCGTGACGGTGCTGCGCGGCAAGTGCGGCGGTGCGATGAGCGGGCCGGTGAGCGTCACCTCCTCCGGCGGCCGGGAGCGCACCCGCAAGCTGCTGACCGATGCGCTCACCAAGGCCGGGGTCAAGGTGGTGCCCTCCGGCGGCACAGTGGTGCACCTGGTCGGGTACGGCGACGGCGCGAAGGACCTGCGCGCCGACGCCGCCGTGACGGTGGCCATGGACACGCCGTACGTGCTGTCCGGGGCGAAGTCCCCGACGCTGATGGCGACCTACTCGTCCACCCGCGCGTCGATGACCGGGCTCGCGGCGGTGCTCGCCGGCAAGGCCCGCCCGGTCGGGCGCTCCCCGGTGCCGGTCTCCGGCCTGCCGGCCACCACCTGCCGCACCTGACGCCGTAACTCGGGTGCGGCCCGGGGCGGCGAGCTGGCAGGGTGGCGCGCATGGGAGAGGCAGCACAGGGTTTCCGCTACGTCGAGCGCGCCGACGGCACGGTGGTCGTCACGCATCACGGCCGGGTCGCCGCCACGTTGCGCGGCGGCCGGGCCGCGCAGTTCCTGGCCGAGGTCGAGGACGACCCGCAGCTGGCCATGGCCCGGTGGACCGGCAACTACCGGCGGGGCAACGAGCGGACCGCCCGGCAGCACCCCCGCAACCGCGGCTGAGACGCGCGGAAGGGCCCCTTCTCCGTTCGAGAAGGAGCCCTTCCGCGCGTCCGCTCAGGGGCGGGTGAAGACCAGCGCCACGTTGTGCCCGCCGAAGCCGAACGCGTTGTTCAGCGCCGCCGGGATCTCCATGTGACGCGCCTTGTGCGCGGCCACGTCCAGGGTCAGGCCCTCGTCCGGGTCGTCCAGGTTGATCGTCGGCGGGATCACGCCGTCCCGGATGGCCAGGATGGTGGCGATCGACTCCAGCGCGCCGGCCGCGCCGAGCAGGTGCCCGGTCATCGACTTCGTGGCGGTGAGCACCGGGTGGTCGCCGACCGCCTGACGCAGCGCGCCGATCTCCAGCATGTCCCCGACCGGGGTGGAGGTGGCGTGCGCGTTGACGTGCACGATGTCGGTACGGGCCACGTCCGCGTCGGCGACCGCCCGGGCGATGGCGCGGATGGCGCCCTCACCCTCGGCGTGCGGCTGCACGATGTCGTACGCGTCCGAGGTGATCCCCGCGCCGGCCAGGCGCGCGTACACCCGGGCGCCCCGGGCGGCGGCGTGGTCGGCGCGCTCCAGGATCACCACGCCCGCGCCCTCACCGAGCACGAAGCCGTCGCGGCCGGAGTCCCACGGCCGGGAGGCCCGCTCCGGCTCGTCGTTGCGGGTCGACATGGCCCGCATCGAGCTGAAGCCGGCGATCGGCAGCGGGTGGATGACCGCCTCGGTGCCGCCGGCCACCACCACGTCGGCCCGGCCGGCGCGGATGATGTCCAGTCCCAGCGCGATCGCCTCCGCGCCGGTCGCGCAGGCGCTGGCCACAGTGTGCACGCCGGCCTTGGCGCCCAGCTCCAGGCCGACCCAGGCGGCCGGGCCGTTCGGCATCAGCATCGGGATGGTGTGCGGGGAGACGCGCCGCGGTCCGGAGGCCTCCAGGATGTCGTCCTGGGCGAGCAGGGTGGTGGCGCCGCCGATGCCCGAGCCGACGCTGACCGCCAGCCGCTCCGGGTCCGGCCCGGCCTCGTCCAGACCGGCGTCGGCCCACGCCTGCTTGGCGGCGATGATGGCGATCGCCTCCGAGCGGTCCAGCCGGCGCAGCTTCACCCGGTCCAGCACCTCGGACGGGTCGACCGCCAGTTCGGCGGCGATCCGGACGGGCAGTTGCGCGGCCCACTCCTGGGTGAGCGCACTCACCCCGGAGCGGCCGGCGAGCATGGCGTCCCAGGTCGACGCGACGTCCCCGCCGAGCGGGGTCGTCGCGCCGAGCCCGGTGACGACGACGTCGGGACGACTCATGATCAGGACTGCGCCTCGATGTAGCTGACCGCGTCCCCGACGGTCTTGAGGTTCTGCACCTCGTTGTCCGGGATCTTGACGCCGAACTTCTCCTCGGCCGCCACCACGACCTCGACCATGGAGAGCGAGTCGACGTCGAGGTCGTCGGTGAAGGACTTCCCCTCGGCCACGTCGTCCGGGTTCACCCCGGCAACCTCTTCGAGGATCTCGGCGAGGCCGGCGGTGATCTCGTCACGGGTCATTGCGGTTGGTTCCTCTCATCGGGGGTCTTGTGTCACCGGCGTCGCCGGTCACACACCTCGGCGCGTTCGCGCCCGAGGGGGTCTCAGGGGCAGCGCACGACCTGACCGGCGTAGGTCAGGCCGCCGCCGAAGCCGAACAGCAGCACCGGGGCGCCCGAGGGCACCTCGCGCCGCTCGACCAGCTTCGACAGGGCCAGCGGGATGCTCGCCGCCGACGTGTTGCCGGACTCGACGATGTCCTTGGCGATGATCGCGTCCGGGATGTTCAGCCGCTTGGCGATGCCGTCGATGATCCGGGCGTTGGCCTGGTGCGGCACGAACGCGGCCAGCTCCGACGGGTCCACCCCGGCGCGCTCGCAGGCCTGCAGCGCGAGCGGGGCGATCGCGGTGGTGGCCCAGCGGAACACCGACTGCCCCTCCTGGGTGATGTACGGCTGCCAGCCCTCGATCCGGACCGCGTCGCTCTTCTCCGGCGCGGAACCCCAGACCACCGGCCCGATTCCGGCCGGCTCG
Organism: Micromonospora sp. BL1; assembly: GCF_003667485.1. Classification (NCBI taxonomy): domain Bacteria; kingdom Bacillati; phylum Actinomycetota; class Actinomycetes; order Micromonosporales; family Micromonosporaceae; genus Micromonospora; species Micromonospora sp. BL1. The sequence continues at coordinate 40,925 of NZ_RCVK01000416.1, read as the reverse complement.
TCGTCGGCGGTCGCGGTGACCACCGCCGCCCCGGCGCCGTCGGCGAAGATGATGCAGGTCGAGCGGTCGGTCCAGTCGGTGAAGTCGGAGAGCTTCTCCGCGCCGACGACGATCGCGTTGCGCGCCGCGCCGGCCCGGATCGCGTGGTCCACGGTGCCCAGCGCGTACGCGAAACCGGAGCAGGCGGTGTTGAGGTCGAAGGCCCCGGGCGCGTTGATGCCCAGCTTGGCCGCGACCCGGCAGGCCACGTTGGGGCTGCGGTCCACCGACGAGCAGGTGGCCACCACGACCAGGTCGATGTCGGCGGCGGTGAGGCCGGAGTTGGCGAGCGCCTTGCCGGCGGCGGCGGTGGCCATGTCGGCCACCGTCTCGTCGCCCGCGATCCGCCGGGTGACGATGCCGACCCGGTCCCGGATCCACTCGTCGTTCGTGTCGACCATCTGGGCGATCTCGTCGTTCGTGACGACGCGGGAGGGCTGGTAGTGCCCCATCGCGACGATCCGGCTGCCGGCCATTTAGTGCGTTCCTCCGATGCGGACGAGGGGCTGGCCCGGTGCGACCGGGTCGTCGTGGTGTGCGAGCCACTCGACGAGCGGCCCGTTGTCGTGCGCGGTCACCTCGACCGGCCCTCGGCCGGTGGCGACGTGGCCGAGGACCTGTCCGGCGCGTACCTCGGCGCCCTCGGCCGGTGCGGCGGACCGGTCGAGGCGGCCGGCGGCGGGGGAGACGACCACCCGGAACGACGGCGCGGCCGGGCGGGCGGCGGGGCCGCCGTGCCGGGCGATCAGGCGGCGCGCGGCGGGCAGGTCGGCCGGGGTGTTCAGGGTGACGATCTCGGGTGCGCCCTCGCCCTTGAGCTCCCGCTTGACCAGCCCGGCGAGGGTGCCGGCCGGCGGCAACTCGATCACGCCGGTGACGCCGAGGTCGGCCAGCGTCCGCATGCACAGGTCCCAGCGGACCGGCGCGGTCACCTGCCGGACCAGCCGCCGTACCGTCTCCGGGCCGTGCCCGGCCGACGTGCCGTCGAGGTTGGACAGCAGGATCCGGGCCGGGGCGGAGGCCGGGACACCGGCGGTCACCGCGGCGAGGGCGGTCTCGGCGGGCGCCATGTACGGCGTGTGGAACGCGCCCGCCACCTGGAGCCGGATGACCCGGGTCCGGGCCGGCGGCTCGGCGGCCAGCTTGTCCAGCGCGTCGACCGCGCCGGCGGCCACGATCTGACCGGCCCCGTTGCGGTTGGCCGGGTGCAGCCCGTGCGCCGTGAGCGCGGCGATCACCTCGTCCGGGTCACCGCCGAGCACGGCGGCCATCCCGGTCGGCTCCAGCGCGCAGGCGGCGGCCATCTCCCGCCCGCGTACGCCGGCGAGCGTCACGGCGGACTCGGCCGGCAGCACCCCGGCCAGCGCGGCGGCGCCCAGCTCACCGACGCTGTGCCCGGCCACCAGCCCGACGTCGTGCATGGGCAGGTGCTCGGCGGCGAGCAGCGCGGCGGCGACCAGCAGCGGCTGGGTACGGGCGGTGTCCTTGATCTCGTCCGCGTCCGCCCGGGTGCCCAGGTGGATCAGATCCACCCCGGCCAGCGCCGACCACCAGCGCAGACGCGCCTCGGCGCCGGGGAGGTCGAGCCACGGCGCGAGGAAGCCGGGCTTCTGGGAACCCTGTCCGGGAGAGAGTACGGCGAGCACGTGTACGACTCTGACGGATACCGGCGTGCCGCGCTGTAACGTACGGCACGAAACCGCACTAGAACCTTTAGAGGAAACCTACAAAGATCGTCGTCGGTCATCGCCGGTCGGAGGCCGTCGGGACCACCGGGTCGAGGCGTCCCACCGTCAGCGCGACCTGCAACGCGAACGCGTCGCGGGGGGCCAGCGGCGAGAAGCCGGTCACCTCGGCGATCCGCTTCAGCCGGTAGCGCACGGTGTTCGGGTGCACGAACAGCGCCCGCGCCGCGCTCTCCAGCGTGCCGCCGGCGGCGAAGAACGCGTCGAGCGTCTCCAGCAGCTCGCCGCCGGAGCGGGCCAGTGCCGCGTACACGTCGTGGCGCAACCGGCGGCGGGCCTCGGTGTCGCCGGCCAGCGCGCGTTCCGGGAGCAGCTCGTCGGCGGCGACCGGGCACGGCGCGGTCGGCCAGGCCGGCGCGGCCCGGAACCCGGCCAGTGCCGCCCGCGCCGACTCGGTGGCCTCGTCCAGGCTGGGCACCGCGGGGCCGACCACCACCGGTCCCTCGCCGAAGGCGGTACGCAGCTTCTCCGTGGCCGCCACCGGATCGGCCGCCCCGCCCAGCACGATGACCAGGCGGTCGCCGTGCACGCCGCCGATCACCTCGACGCCGATGCGCCGGGCCTGCCGGTAGACGGTGTGCAGCACGGCGGCCACCTCGCCACCGGGGGAGCGGCCCACCGCCACCGCCACCGGCGGCGCGTCCGTCCAGCCCAGCGCGGCGGCCCGGCTGGCCAGCACGTCCGGGGAGTCGCCCCGCAGCAGCGCGTCGACCAGCAGCGCCTGCAACCGGGCGTCCCAGGAGCCGCGGCTCTCGGCGGCCCGGGCGTAGACCCGCGCGGCGGCGAACGCGATCTCCCGGGAGAAGCGCAGCACCGCCTCGCGCAGCGACTGCTCCTCGCCCGGCACGGCCAGCTCCGACACCTGCTCCTCGACCACGTCGATGGTCACCTTGATCAGCGCCACCGTCTGCTGGAGGCTGATCGAGCGGGCCAGCGCCTGCGGCGCGGCGGCGAAGACCTCGTCCGACACCTCCTGGGTGCGGTCGGTCGCGCCGCCGCCCTGGCGCAGCCACTGCACCAGCGAGCGCACGCCGGCCTGGGCGACGAGCATGACCCAGGAGCGCTGGTCGGCGGGCAGCTCACGGAACCACGGCAGCGTCTCGTCCATCCGGGCCACGCTGGCGGTGGCCAGCCCGCCCGCCGCCCGTTCGATGCGGCGCAGCGTCGCCGACGTCTCCGTTCCGCCCGGTTCGCTCACCGCACCAGCCTGACACGGCGTGACCAGCGGATCCACTTCGAGGTGACGCGGTCGCCGCCGCGCGACGATCTCCACCGGTACGCGCTGACGATCTTGTTCGGGCGGGCCAGTACGGTGTCAGGGCACGCCGGGCCAGACTCCGGCCGGGCGGGCGAGGGCGACGCGTGAGGGGGGCCGGGATGGCGCAGGGGGAGGCCGAGCACGGTTGCGCCCAGGGTGAGGCCTGCCGGCGCGGCCACGACCAGCCGGCGACTGCCACACACCCGCGCCGGCCGTGCCTGAACCAGCAGGGCGAGCAGCCGGCCGGCCGGGTGCCGGAGCGCGCCGAGGACGAGCCGGGTGTGCCCCGGCAGCGGGCGGCGGCGGAGCCGGCGCACCCGGCCGACGAGGAACCGGTCGACCGGAGTTGCCGCAGCGGTCTGGCGGGCTGGGCGGGCGCCCACCGTCACGGCGCGGTACGCCCGCGCAACCGCACCGTCCGCCGGGAGCGCCCGCCGCGCCGCTGGTGCTGACGCGCCGCCTGACGCGGCTCAGCGGGTGCGGCGGCGGACCAGCAGCGCGATGCCGGCCAGCCCGGCGGTGATGACCAGCACGATGCCCACGTTGAGCAGCAGCAGCCGCTGGAGTTCGCCGAGCGCGGTGTCGATGTTCTGCACCGGGTCGAGCGCCTCCTCCGGAAGCACCCGCTCGCCGCCGCCGATGCCGCCGGCGAGCGTGTCGAACTGGGCCGGCATCGGCACGCCGACCGAGCGCAGCGTCTCGGGCATGTTGAGCCGCCCGAAGAACCAGCCGGCCCGGGTGCTGCTCAGGTCCGGCTGCTTGCCCGGCCGGTAGATCCGGGGACCGCCCTTGGCCAGCGGGAACAGGTCGTAGGTGCGCTGCGGACCGGCGGCGGCGAGCACCACCACCGTGTACTTCGGACCGAGATCCTTCGCGGCCGGGCCGCGCAGCTGGCCGGTCGTGCCCAGCCACCTGACCTGGTCGATCACCAGGTTGACCTCGTTGGGGCTGGTGTCGGTGCGCAGCTTCAGCGGCGCGTCCAGCCGCTCACCGCTGATGTCGACGCCGGTCGGTGCCGGCTTCGGCTTGGGCGCCGCCTGGGCCGCCGCCGTGCCGGTCAGGGCCAGCGCGCACGCCAGGGCCGCCACGCCCCCGGTCACGGCGACCAGCAGCCGTCTCACCCTTCGGATCATCGCCGCCTCCTCGCCCCGTTCGATGGCTGGCTTCCGCTGCAGGTCACACTGGACCGGTGTCCACCACAAGACTCCGCAGAACGGCGCTCGGTTGCAGCTGGTGGAAGAGTATTTGGAACTATCTGCGAGCTGAGACCGACCAATGAACGGTCGATGATCATCGGCCGGATCCTACCCGGACGGAGGGAACCATGGGGGGCAGGGTCGCCCGTGTGGCGCGTACCTGGGCGGTGGTGCTCGGGGTGGTCGCGGCGTCCGCGCTGCTGCCGGCCACGCCGGCCGCCGCGCACAACTCGCTGACCGGCAGCGATCCGCGCGACGGGGCCCGGCTGGCCGCCGCACCGGAGCGGATCGAGCTGCGGTTCCTCGCCACGCCGAAGGAGGACACCACCGAGGTCACCGTCACCGGCCCGGACAACGTGGCCGCGACCGGCGGCGCGCCGACCTTCGCCGGCAAGCGCGTGACGGTGCCGTTCCGGCCGGGCGCGGCCGGCCTCTACATCGTGACCTACCGGCTGGCCTCCGACGACGGCCATCCGGTCAAGGGGGAGATCCGGTTCACGCTGACCACCGGCACCCCGGCGGAGTCGCCGTCGGCGAGCGCACCGCCCACCAGCGCCGCCCCCGCGCCTTCCACCGCTCTGCCCACCAGCGCGGCGCCGAGCCCGACCCCGGCCGCCGTCGGGGCGGACGACGACGGGGGTACGGGCTGGCTGTGGGCGGCCGGGGCCGTGGTGGTGCTGGCCGCGCTCGGCGGCGGACTGCTGCTGCGCCGCCGGGCCGCCCGCCGCTGACCGCTCAGACCAGGCGTACGCGGGCGGCGCGCAGCCGGGTCAGCGTACGGTCGCGGCCGAGCACCTCCAGCGACTCGAACAGCGGCAGGCCGACGGTGCGCCCGGTGACCGCGACGCGTACCGGCGCCTGCGCCTTGCCCAGCTTCAGCCCGCGCTCCGCGCCGACCGCCTCCAGCGTGGCCTTGAGCGACTCGGCGTCCCAGGACTCCAGCGCCTCGAACGCGGCGATCGCGGCGTCCAGCAGGTCGGCGGCGCCCTCCTTCATCGCCTTCGCCCAGGCCGCCTCGTCGATCAGCGGGTCGGCCAGGAACAGGAAGTCGACGTTCGGCACGATCTCGCTGAGCACCGCGATCCGGGTCTGCGCCAGCGGGGCCACCGCCGCGAACGCGGCCGGGTCGAACTCGTCGGGCTGCCACGGCGGCGGGACGATGGTCCCGGTGCCGGTGAGCCACGGCCGGCACGCCTCGACGAAGTCCGCCACCGGCAGGGCCCGGATGTAGTCGCCGTTGAACGCGCGCAGCTTCCTCTCGTCGAAGAACGCCGGGGACGGGTTGACCTCGTCCAGCCGGAACTCCTCCTCGATCACCGACCAGGGCACGATCTCCCGGTCGCCCGACGGAGCCCAGCCCAGCAGCATCAGGTAGTTGCGCATCGCGTCGGCGAGGTAGCCCTCGTCCCGGTACGCCTCCAGCGCGACCTTGTCCCGCCGCTTGGACAGCTTCTGCCGCTTCTCGTTCACCACCACCGGCACGTGCGCCCAGACCGGCGGCTTGACGCCCAGTGCGTCCCACAGCAGCTGCTGCTTCGGGGTGTTCGGCAGGTGCTCCTCGGCGCGGATCACGTGGGTGATCCCCATCGACATGTCGTCGACCACGTTCGCCAGCAGGAACACCGGGGAGCCGTCACCGCGGGCGATGACGAAGTCCTCGATCAGCTTGTTCTCGAACGTCGGCTCGCCGCGCACCAGGTCGACCACCACGGTCTCGCCCTCGTCCGGCGTACGGAAGCGCAGTGCGCGGCCCTCACCCGGCTCCAGGCCGCGGTCGCGGCAGAAGCCGTCGTAGCCGCGCTGCTGCGGGCCGGTACGCGCCTGCACGTCCTCGCGGGTGCAGTCGCAGTAGTAGGCCCGGCCGCCCTCGTACAGCCGCTGCGCGGCGGCCCGGTGCTCGCCCGCGTACGAGGACTGGAAGTACGGACCCTCGTAGCTGCCCCGGGCGATGCCGATCCAGTCGAGCGCGGAGAGGATGCCCTCGGTCCACTCGGGCCGGTTACGTGCCGCGTCGGTGTCCTCGATGCGCAGCACGAACACCCCGCCCTGCTGCTTGGCGAAGATCCAGTTCTGCAGCGCCGAGCGGGCGCCGCCGACGTGGAACATACCGGTCGGGGAAGGGGCGAAGCGTACACGTACCGTCACGCCCCCCAGCCTACGGCGGACCGCGACGGGTTTCCGGCAGGGGGCCGGGTCAGGGCACCGACTTGATCTTCACGACCAGGGCGCTGCCGAGCAGGGTGACCGCCGCGGTGACCGCGTACAGCGTCGGGTAGCCGCCGAGGTGCACGACGATCGGCGCGGACAGCGCCGGCCCGAGCACCTGCGGCGCCGAGTTGGCGATGTTGATCACGCCGAGGTCCTTGGCCCGGTCGGTGGCCGCGGGCAGCACCTGGGTGATCAGCGCGGCGTCCACCGACAGGTAGACGCCGTACCCGGCGCCGAGCAGCAGCGCCGCGACGATCGCCATGGGCCAGGTCGGCGCCACCGCGAGCAGCACCGCCGCCACCGCCATGATCAGCCCGGAGGCGATCACGAAGACCTTGCGCCGGCCGGAGCGGTCGGACATCCGTCCGGCCACCACGGCGGTGAGCATCATGCCGACCGTGTAGAGCAGGATCAGCACCAGCAGGGAGCCCTCGGGGTCGGCCACCCGCACCCCGTCGGTGAGGAAGTAGAGCAGGTAGAGCGTGCCCAGCGCGTTGCCGGTCTGCACCAGGAACCGGGTGAACCATGCCCAGGCGAAGTCGGGGTGGCGGCGCGGGCTGATCCACATCGAGGCGAACAGCGAGCGCAGCCGCAGTGGGGAGCGGTGCTCCCGGGGCAGGTGGTCGTCCTGGGTCAGCAGCGCGAACGGCAGCGACAGCAGCAGCACGGCGAGCGCGATCGCGGCGTAGCCGGCGGTGTTGCCGGTGACCACGGCGGTGACCAGCACCGCGCCGAGCACCAGGCCCAGCGCCTGCGGGATGCCCACCCAGCCGGACACGCCGCCGCGCTGCGCCACCGGCACCCGGTCCGGGATGGCGGCGGTGAGGCTGGCGAGCATCGCGTTGAAGCAGACCTGCGCGGCCACCCAGGCCACCGCCACCCCGGCGATGGTGTTCTGCCGGGCCAGCAGCACCAGGGCGAGCGCGCCGACCACCGCACCGAGCGCGGTCCACACGTGCCGGCGGCCGAAGTGCCGGTTGGCCAGCCGCAGCGAGGTGCGGTCGGACAGCGCCCCGGCGAGCGGGTTCGCCAGCACCGCGGCGAGCGCGCCGATGCCGGTGACCACCGCCAGCATGGCCTCCTTGTCGGCCGGGGCGATCCGTTCCACCTGCTGCGGCAGCAGCACCTGGATCGGGGTGAAGAACGCCATCCAGACGCCCAGGTTGGCCGCGAAGATCAGCGCGATCCAGCCGCGCCGCACCGGGACGGTCGGCTCGGCGAGCGCCGCCGGCAGCGAGGCCGGCGTCGGGTTGACGGTGGTCATCGCCGGACCAGATCCCGGAACCATGTGTACGACGACTTCGGCGTGCGCCGCTGCGTGTCGAAGTCGACGTGCACCAGGCCGAACCGCTTGGTGAAGCCCTCGGCCCACTCCCAGTTGTCCAGCAGCGACCAGACGAAGTACCCGGTGACCGGCACGCCCTCGGCCATCGCCTGGTGCACCGCGCGGACGTGCCCGTCCAGGTACGCGATCCGCTCCGGGTCGTGCACCCGGCCGTCGGCGTCCGGCGCGTCGTCGTACGCGCAGCCGCTCTCGGTGACCTGGATCGGCGGCAGCGCGCCGCCGTACCGCTCGTGCAGCTGGAGCAGCAGTTCCCGCAGCCCGTCCGGGGCCACCGGCCAGTCGAACGCGGTGCGCGGGTAGCCGTCCAGCGGCACGATCTCGAACGGCAGCGGCGAGTCCGCCTCCGGCGCCCGGATGCCCGTCGGGTTGTAGTAGTTGACGCCCAGGACGTCGATCGGCGCGGCGATGACGTCCAGGTCGCCGTCGCGCACCACGCCCGGTTCGGGGCCGAGCGCGTCCGGGTAGCCGCGTCCGAGCAGCGGCTCGGTGAACAGCCGGTTGTGCAGCGCGTCGTACGCCGCGGCGGCGGCCCGGTCCGCGTCGGTTTCGCCGGCCAGGCGCACCGGGGAGTAGTTGTTGGCGATCGCCACCGGGGACGTGGTGCGGGCGCGCAGCGCGGCGACCGCGAGGCCGTGCCCGAGGAGCTGGTGGTGGGCCACCGGAAAGGCGTCGAACAGCAGCGTGCGGGCGGGCGCGTGCTCGCCCGTGCCGTGGCCGAGGCTCATGTGGATGAACGGCTCGTTGAGCGTGATCCAGAGCTTCACCCGGTCGCCGAGGCGGGCCGCGGTCAGGTCGGCGTACTCGGCGAAGCGGGCGGCGGTGTCCCGGTTCAGCCAGCCGCCGGCGTCCTCCAGCGCCTGCGGCAGGTCCCAATGGAACAGCGTGGCGACCGGGTCCACGCCGGCGTCGAGCAGGCCGTCCACCAGCCGGTCGTAGAAGTCCAGCCCGGCGGCGTTGGCCGGGCCGGTTCCGGCCGGCTGGATCCGGGGCCAGGCGATCGAGAACCGGTACGCGGACACCCCCAGCCCGGCCAGCAGCGCGGTGTCCTCGGCGTACCTGTGGTAGTGGTCGCACGCCTGGTCGCCGGTGCTGCCGTCGGCGATCCGGCCCGGGTCGTGGGCGAACGTGTCCCAGATGGACGGGCCACGGCCGTCGACTGTGGTCGCACCCTCGATCTGGTACGCGGAGGTGGAGACCCCCCAGCGGAAGCCGGCGGGGAACTCGGGCATCGGCGCGGTCGTCAAGTCACCCTCCAGAACGTGAAGCGTGCTCGCGACTCTAGGGCTCCGCGGACCGCTGCGCCATAGGCCGAGATGACTGGGTAGCGCAAGGCGGTTCGGCGTGTCTTTTCCGAACCCGTCCGCTTAAGTCCGATTTACACATAGAGTGCCGAATATCGCGGATGTGATTTAAGTGGGGGAAAGATACTCATGATCCTCGTGGAACGAAGCGCGCACGTGGCGGCGCCGGTGGATGTGGTCTGGGATGTCGTGCAGCGCGCCGAGCAGCTGCCGGCCTGGCTGGCGGGAGTCCGCGCGGCCGAGGTCCTGTCCGGGGAGGGATTCGGGCGGCGGCAACTCGTCCAGGCTGGACGCGGTGCCGCGCACGAGGCCGAGGTGATCGCCTTCCAGGAACCGACCCTGATCGGCTGGCGCGAACGCGCGAAGGGCGCCGGCGCCCGCGCCGAGGCACGCACCGAGATCTACGTCCAGCTGACCCCGGACGAGGAGGACGGCGGCACCGTCGTACGCCTGATCGTCGTGCGGTGGCCCGCCGGACCCGTCAAGGCGGCCCTGCTCCGGCTCGGCCTGCGCCGGGTCGGCGCCGACCTGGAGGACTCGCTGGCCCGGCTGACCGACCTGGCCGCCGTCGGCTGACCGAGCCCGTCCCGGCGTCGCCCGCGATGGTGACGGCCCGGCGTTCCCGCCAGGGACGCCGGGCCGTCGTCGCATCGGGGGACGAGAAGGGCCCGGCGCGCCTGGCGCCGGGCCCTTCTCGCGTGACGGGTACTAGCTGTCGCCGCCGGTCTCGCCGACCGGGGCGGCGTTGACGTCGTCCAGCGCGTACTTGCGGGCGGCGTCGGCCGGCACGTGGGCCGGCACCACGCCGCGCAGCGCGAGCTGGCGCAGCGTCGCGACCGCGACCGACTCGGCGTCCACGTGGAAGTGGCGGCGCAGCGCGTGCCGGGTGTCCGACATGCCGAAGCCGTCCGTGCCGAGCGAGGTGTAGTCGCCGGGTACCCAGCGGGCGATCAGGTCCGGTACCGCGCGCATCCAGTCGCTGACCGCGACCTTCGGCCCGTCGGCGTCGGCCAGCTTCCGCGCGATGTACGGCACCCGCGGCTCCTCGCCCGGGTTGAGCAGGTTGTGCTCCTCGCACTGGACCGCGTCGCGGCGCAGCTCCGTCCAGGACGTCACCGACCACACGTCGGCGGAGACGCCCCAGTCCTCGGCGAGCAGCTGCTGGGCCTTGAGCGCCCACTGCATGCCGGTGCCGGAGGCGAGGATGTTCGCCTTCGGCGCGTCGTCGCCGACCTGCGGCGCGGGGGAGTAGCGGTAGATGCCGTTGACGATGCCCTCGACGTCCACCCCCTCCGGCTCGGCCGGCTGGAAGATCGGCTCGTTGTAGACGGTGAGGTAGTAGAAGATGTTCTCCTGCGCCTCCCCGTACATCCGGTGCAGGCCGTTCTCCACGATGTGCGCCAGCTCGTATGCGAACGCCGCGTCGTACGCGACCACCGCCGGGTTGGTGGCGGCGAGCAGCAGCGAGTGGCCGTCCTCGTGCTGGAGGCCCTCACCGTTGAGCGTGGTCCGGCCGGCGGTCGCGCCGAGCACGAAGCCCCGCGCCATCTGGTCCGCCGCCGCCCAGAACCCGTCGCCGGTGCGCTGGAAGCCGAACATCGAGTAGAAGATGTACAGCGGGATCATCGGCTCGCCGTGGGTGGCGTACGCCGTGCCCGCCGCCGTGAACGAGGCCACCGACCCGGCCTCGTTGATCCCCTCGTGCAGGATCTGGCCGGTGGTCGACTCCTTGTAGGACAGGAACAGCTCCCGGTCCACCGAGGTGTAGCGCTGGCCGTGCGGCGAGTAGATCTTCTGGGTCGGGAAGAGCGAGTCCATACCGAAGGTGCGGGCCTCGTCCGGGATGATCGGCACCCAGCGCTTGCCGAACTCCTTGTCCTTCATGATGTCCTTGAGCAGGCGGACGAAGGCCATCGTGGTGGCGACCTTCTGCTTGCCCGACCCGCGCTTGACGTCGGAGAACCGCTCGGTGCCCGGGATGGCCAGCGTCCTGCGCGCGGTGCTGCGCGTCGGCAGGTAGCCGCCGAGCTGCTGACGCCGGTCCTTCAGGTACGTGATCTCGTCCGACTTCTCACCCGGGGTGTAGTACGGCGGGAGGTACGGGTTCTCCTCCAGCTGCTTGTCCGGAATGTCCAGGTAGAGGCGGTCGCGGAAGAGCTTCAGGTCCTCCAGCGTCAGCTTCTTCATCTGGTGCGTGGCGTTGCGGCCCTCGAAGTGCGAGCCGAGCGTCCAGCCCTTGATCGTCTTGGCGAGGATCACCGTGGGCTGGCCGGTGTGCTCCGTGGCCGCCTTGTAGGCCGCGTAGAGCTTGCGGTAGTCGTGGCCACCCCGCTTGAGGTTCCAGATCTCGTCGTCGGTCAGACCCTCGACCATCTTGCGGGTCCGCGGGTCGCGGCCGAAGAAGTGCTCCCGCACGTACGCCCCGGACTCCGCCTTGTAGGTCTGGTAGTCACCGTCGGGCGTGGTGTTCATCAGGTTGACCAGCGCGCCGTCGGTGTCCGCGGCGAGCAGCGGGTCCCACTCGCGGCCCCAGACCACCTTGATGACGTTCCAGCCGGCGCCCCGGAAGAACGCCTCCAGCTCCTGCATGACCTTGCCGTTGCCGCGGACCGGCCCGTCCAGGCGCTGGAGGTTGCAGTTGATCACGAAGGTGAGGTTGTCCAGCTCCTCGCGGGCGGCCACGCCGATCGCGCCGAGCGACTCGACCTCGTCCATCTCACCGTCGCCCAGGAACGCCCAGACGTGCTGCTGGGAGGTGTCCTTGATGCCCCGGTGGTGCAGGTAGCGGTTGAACCGCGCCTGGTAGATGGCGTTCAGCGGCCCGAGACCCATGGAGACCGTGGGGAACTCCCAGAAGTCCGGCATGAGCCGCGGGTGCGGGTACGACGGCAGCCCGCCGCCGGGGTGCGACAGCTCCTGCCGGAAGCCGTCGAGCTGGCTCTCGCTGAGCCGGCCCTCCAGGAACGCCCGCGCGTACATGCCGGGGGAGGCGTGACCCTGGTAGAAGATCTGGTCGCCGCCGCCCGGGTGGTTCTTGCCCCGGAAGAAGTGGTTGAAGCCCACCTCGTAGAGGGATGCCGAGCTGGCGAACGTGGAGATGTGCCCACCGACGCCGATCTCCGGGCGCTGCGCCCGGTGCACCAGCATCGCGGCGTTCCACCTGATGTACGCCCGCAGCCGCCGCTCGACGTGCTCGTCACCCGGGAACCACGGTTCGCGCTCCGGCGGGATCGTGTTGATGTAGTCGGTGGTGGTCAGGGACGGCACCCCGACCTGCCGCTCGCGGGCCCGCTCCAGCAGGCGCAGCATGACGTACCGGGCTCGCTTTGTCCCGCGCTCGTCGATGACACCGTCGAGCGACTCGACCCATTCGCTGGTCTCTTCAGGGTCGATGTCCGGAAGCTGGCTCGGCAGACCAGCGGTGATCACCGGGCGCTTGCGTTCCGTAGCCACAGGCGTTCCCTCGGTTTCGTGTGGGATAGGTCTCTAGCGCCATCCTGCCCCCTGGTGGCGCGTGTCGTCACCTCTCCCACCCCCAGACGCGACGCTGAACACAGGTACCCATCAGTAACTTTGCGCGATCACCGGATGCGCTATCGGCGGACGCGGCGGCGAACCGGGCACTGCGGCAGAATGCGCCGTATGCGCAGTGAGGTGATCACCGTCCGGACCGGCTCCCGGCCGACCGTCCGGGACATCACGAGCGAGGCCGAGCGGTTCGTGTCCGGGGCCGGCGACGGCCTGCTGCACGTCTTCGTCCCGCACGCCACCGCCGGGCTGGCGATCATCGAGACCGGCGCCGGCTCCGACGACGACCTGCTGCGGGCGCTCGACGACCTGCTCCCCACCGACGACAGGTGGCGGCACCGGCACGGCTCACCCGGGCACGGCCGCGACCACGTGCTGCCGGCGTTCGTGCCGCCGTACGCCACGCTGCCGGTGCTCGGCGGGCGGCTCCAGCTCGGCACCTGGCAGTCGATCTGCCTGGTCGACACCAACGGCGACAACCCCGACCGTCAGGTGCGCTTCTCGTTCCTGGCCGGCTGACCGGCCGGACCGGGCGCCCCGCGCCCGGCCCGGCCGCGCCGTCACGGGCGGGCCGTCTCCGCCTCCACCGTCTGCCGGCCCTGGTCGACACCGGGGGCGGCGGTGCGCGCCGCGGCCGGCGGCCGGTCGTGGGTCAGGTTCAGCCCGGGTACGCGGTCCTCGATCACGAACGTGGCCCGGGTGTACGCGGGCGCGTCCGGCCGGCTCACGTACGGCAGCACGTCGAAGTCGGCGGTCAGCTCGGTCGGGGTGATCGTGGTGCGGACGTACCCCCGAAGGTTGTTCTGGAAGCGCAGGTGCGGGTTGAACGCCAGCCACGGGTGCGAGCCGGTCGGCGAGTCGGCGCCGTCCCCGGTCGAGGTGATCGACGAGCAGACCAGCTCGCTGCCGACGGTGCGCGAGGTCGGGTCGGCGTAGTCCAGCTTCAGGTCGCTGGCCCAGTGCGCGTGCACGTCGCCGGTGAGCACCACCGGGTTGCGCACCCCGGCGGCCGTCCAGCCCCGGGTGATCCGGTCCCGGGAGGCGACGTACCCGTCCCAGGCGTCCATGCTCGTCACCGTCAACGGGCCGGAGTTGTTGTCCCGCTGGGCGAAGAACACCTGCTGGCCGAGCAGGTCCCAGCGGGCCTCGGAGCGGCGGAAGCCGTCCAGCAGCCACGCCTCCTGCGCGGCGCCGGTGATCGAGCGGGCCGGGTCGGACGCCTCCGCGCAGCTCTTGTAGCCGTCGCCGCACGCCTGGTCGTCCCGGTACTGCCGGGTGTCGAGCATGTGGAAGGTGGCCAGCCGGCCCCAGCGCACCCGGCGGTAGAGCTGCATGTCGATGCCGCGCGGGATCGAGGTGCGGCGCAGCGGCATGTTCTCGTAGTACGCCTGGAACGCCGCCGCCCGCCGGGCGGGGAAGTCCGGATCGGGCACCTCGGGCACCTCGTCGGCCCAGTTGTTCTCCACCTCGTGGTCGTCGAAGACCACCACCCAGGGCGCGACCGCGTGCGCCGCCTGGAGGTCGGTGTCGGTCTTGTACTGGGCGTGCCGCTGCCGGTAGTTCGCCAGCGTGCGGGTCTCCGGGCCCTCGTGGTCACGCGGGTTGCCGCCGGGCACGGTGTAGGTGTCCTTGGCGTACTCGTACTGGTAGTCGCCGAGGTGCAGGATCAGCTCCGGCTCGGTCTCGGCCAGCCGCCGGTACGCGGTGAAGTAGCCGTGCTCGTACTGCGAGCAGGAGGCGAAGGCCATCGCGAGGGCGGACGGCATCAGCCACGGCGCCGGTGCGGTCCGGGTGCGCCCGGCCGGGGACAGCCAGCGCTGCGCCCGGAACCGGTAGAAGTACTCGCGGCCGGGCAGCAGGCCGCCCAGCTCGACGTGCACGCTGTGCGCCGACTCCGGCCGGGCCAGGGCCACGCCGCGGCGCACCACGTGCCGGAAGCGCTCGTCGGCGGCCACCTCCCAGTTGACCGGCACGACCCGCGACGGCATGCCGCCCAGGCCGTCCTCGGCCAGCGGCTCCGGCGCCAGCCGGGTCCAGAGCACGAAGCCCTCGTGGTCGGGGTCGCCGGAGGCCACGCCGAGCGTGAACGGGTCGCGGCGCAGCGGGCCGGGCGACGCGGCGGCCGCGACCGGCAGGCCGGCTGCCGCGCCGGCGGCGCCGAGCGCCGCGCCGCTGAGCAGGATGGTACGTCGGGACAGAGCCACGGTTTTCCTCCCCGGAGTCCGGTTCGTCGACTCCGGGAAGCCTCACGGACGTCGATGGACGGAAGGTGACGCGCGGACGACCGGCCGGGAATTTTCGCCGAACAGCGCTTCATGATCGGCAATCGGTTGCGGGAGGTGCCTGACCGTTCGGCTGATCGAAGATCGACTCGTCCATACGATGATCGGATGGCGCAAACCACCGTTCCCACCGTCCACAACCGGGCGGAGCTGGCCGGGGAGACCGTGCGCCGGATCCTGCACGTCGCCGCCGCGATGCGGCACCACCAGGACGAGGGGATCGCGGCGCTGGGCCTCACCCCCGCGGTCGCCCGGGCGCTGCACCAGCTCGACCCGGACCGCCCGCTCCCGGCCCGTGACCTCGCCGAACAGCTCGGCTGCGACAGGTCCAACGTCACCGGCCTGGCCGACAAGCTGGAGCAGGCCGGGCTGGTGGAACGGCGTACCGACCCGGCCGACCGGCGGCAGAAGGCGCTCGTGGTCACCGGGCGGGGGCGGCAGGTACGCGAACGGCTCCGCCAGGTGATGTCGGACTCCCGACTGCTCGACGGGCTGAGCACCGACGAACTGGCCACACTGCGGGACCTGGTGCTGAAGGTCTCCGACGGAGGCTGCCCGCAGGAGTGTGGGCAGGTCTGAGCCACGCCGGGCGGAACGTGTCCGAGTGGGCGAGGCGGGCCCGAGTCGGTAATGCTGTCCGCGTGACCACCCCGCACGATCTCGACGACCGGCTCCGAGCCGAACTGGCCGCGCTCGGGGCGCCCGACCAGCGGCGCGACCTGGGCGAACCGCTGCCCGACGGCGGCCCGTTGACCGGGGCGCAGGCGCTGGCCCTGTTCGACGCGCAGGTGACCAGCCGGCTGCTCGACCTGGCCGGGCGGTGGCTGTCCGGCTTCGGCGAGGGGTACTTCACTGTCGAGTCGGCCGGTCACGAGGGCGACGCCGCGGTGGCCGCCGCGCTGCGGCCGACCGACCCCGCGCTGCTGCACGCCCGCTCCGGCGCGTTCTACTGCCTGCGCGCCGCCCAGGCCGCCGGCGCCTTCCCCGCCACCTCCCCGCAACCGGAACCGGAACCGAAACCGAAACCGGGAAACTCTTGGAGCGAAAGCGCCCCTCCGGGGGCCGTTTCCCACCAAGATCTCGACGTTGACCCGGGGGAGACGGAGGCGGCCAGCCTCCCCGTGGGCGCCGGGATCGTCGTGGACGCGGACGGGGACGCGACTGTCGTCGTACCCGATCTGCCGCAGCCCGCGCCCGACGACGCGTTCGCGGCGGCGGCGCGCGACGTGCTGCGCGGCATCGTCGCCTCCGCCGAGGAGCCCGCGGCCGGCGGGCGGGCGAAGGTCTTCGGCCGCGCCGACCTGGCGGTCGTGCCGACCACCTCGACCGCCGGTTCGCACCTGCCGCGCGCCGTCGGCCTGGGGCTGGCGCTGGAGCGGCTGCGCCGCGGGGCGCGGCCCACCGACGGCGAGGCCGACGCGGCGCCCTGGCCCGCCGACGCCGTGGTGGTCTGCTCCTTCGACGACGCCGCGGCCGATCACGCCACGGCCACCGCCGCGCTGAACACGACCGGCTGGTACGACCACACCGGCCTGCGCATCCCGGTGCTGTTCCTCTGCGCGGACAGCGGCGCCTCCGCCGAGGGCTGGGTGGCCGCCACGCTGCGGTCCCGGCCCGGCATCCGGTACTTCGCCGCCGACGGCACGGACGTGGCCGCGACCTACCGGATCGCGGCGGAGGCGGCCGACTGGGTACGCCGGCAGCGCCGGCCCGCCGTGCTGCACCTGAGCACGGTCCGCCTGATGGAGCACGGTGACGGCGACGCGGCCCGCGACCCGCTGCTGGCCACCGCGCGGCTGCTGGTGACCTCCGGGTACGCCGGGGGCGAGGAACTGCTCGCCCGCTACGACGAGCGGGGCTGGCAACTGCGCCGCGCCGCCGAGGAGGTGCTGGACGAGCCGAAGCTCGCCTCCCCGGTCGAGATCGTGCGGGAACTGGCGCCGCGCCGGCCGGTCCGGGTGTCCCGCGCGGTCGCCCAGGCGGCGGCGCACGCGGCCGGGCCGGGCGCCGGAGCGCGGGCGGAGGCGTTCGGCGGCAAGCCGCCGGAGCTGACCGGCCCGCTGACGCTGGCGCAGAGCATCAACGCCGCGCTCGCCGACGGCATGCTCGACCATCCCGGTACGGCGGTGTTCGGCCACGAGGTGGCCGCCCGGGGCGGGGTGTACGGGGTGACCGAAGGGCTGCGGGACCGGTTCGGGGCGGCGCGCGTGTTCGACACGCTGCCGGACGAGACGTCGATCCTCGGGCTCGGTCTGGGCGCCGGGCTGGCCGGCCTGCTGCCGGTGCCCGAGATCCGCCACCTGACGCTGCTGCACGGCGCCGAGGACCAGCTCCGCGGCGAGGCGGCCACCATGCGGTTCCTGTCCCGGGGCGCGTTCCGCAACCCGATGGTGGTGCGGGTGCCCGGCCTGGCGAGCCCGGACGGACTCGGCGGGCACGACCGCAACGACGACTCGCTGGGGGCGCTGCGGGACGTACCGGGGCTGGTGGTGGCCGTGCCGGCCCGGCCGGACGACGCCGCGCCGATGCTGCGTACCTGCCTGGCAGCGGCCCGGGTGGACGGCAGCGTCTGCGTCTTCGTGGAGCCGATCGCGCTCTACCACGTCCGTGACCTGTACACCGACGGTGACGACGAGTGGACCGCCGAGTACGCCGAACCGGGCACCTGGGCGGACCGGCACGTGCCGATCGGGCGGGCCCGCGTCTACGGGATCGGCTCCGCCGAGGACCTCACCATCATCACGTTCGGTAACGGGGTGCGGATGTCGCTGCGCGCCGCGGCCACGCTGGCCGGGGAGGGCGTGGGCAGCCGGGTGGTGGACCTGCGCTGGCTGGCCCCGCTGCCGGTGGCCGACATCATCCGGGAGGCCTCGGCGACCGGCCGGGTGCTGGTGGTGGACGAGACACGGCGAACCGGCGGGGTGGGCGAGGGCGTGCTGTCCGCGCTCGTCGACACCGGATACGTGGGCGCCGCGCGCCGCGTAGCCGCACTTGACTCGTTTGTACCATTAGGTCCGGCTGCCCGTCAGGTACTGGTCTCCGCCGAAGCCATCACCCAGGGTGCCCGTACGCTGCTGGCACGGTAAATTCCGTTCCACCCGGTGCGCCACTTGCGCGGCGAGCCGCAACTGTGTGGACTGAGCCCGACGGTGTCACCCGACGCCACGAGCAGGGATAGATGAGGAGGCACTCGACAGTGAGCGCGACCGCTGGCCAGGCCGACGGGGTACGCAGCCTGGCGGACCGGTTCGGTATCGAGCCGGGCATGGTCGTCATGGAGATGGGCTACGACGACGACGTCGACACCGATCTCCGGGACGCCCTGACCGACCGCTGTGGGGAACTCGTCGACGAGGACACCGACGAGGTGGTCGACGCGGTTCTGGTCTGGCACCGAGACGGCGACGGTGACCTGTTCGAGCTCCTCGTCGACGCCCTCGGGCCGCTCGCGGACAACGGCGTGGTCTGGCTCCTGACCCCGAAGGCCGGCCGCGACGGCCACGTCGAGCCGAGCGAGGTCGCGGAGAGCGCGCAGACCGCCGGGCTCCAGCAGACCTCCACCATCAACGCCGGCCGTGACTGGAGCGGAGCCCGTCTCGTCATGCGGCGCGGTTCCAAGAGCAAGAAGTAGGGGCGGCGTCCGACACCCGGCGGCCGCGGTCGCCGGGTGTGGCAGGCTGATCATCTCCAGACCCGATCGCCGAGGGAGCACGCATGCCCATCGAGGTTGGCGCCGAGGCGCCCGACTTCCTGCTCAAGGACCAGAACAACCAGGAGGTCCGGCTCTCCGACCTCCGCGGTCGCAAGACCGTGCTGCTGGTCTTCTACCCGCTCGCCTTCACCGGCATCTGCCAGGGCGAGCTGTGCGAGGTGCGGGACAACCTCAACGAGTACGTCAACGACGACGTCCAGGTGCTGACCGTCAGCGTCGACTCCGTGTACGCCCACAAGATCTGGGCCGACCGGGAGGGCTACCAGTTCCCGCTGCTGTCCGACTTCTGGCCGCACGGCGCGGTGGCGCAGGCGTACGGCGTCTTCAACGACGTAGCGGGCATCGCCAACCGGGGCACCTTCGTCATCGACAAGGCCGGCGTGGTCCGGTTCGCCGAGATGAACATGCCCGGCGAGGCGCGCGACCAGCAGGGCTGGCGCAAGGCGCTGGCCGAGGCCGTCGCCGCCTGAGTCCCACACCCCAGGCACGTCGTTGCGCGGGGCCGGAGGCGGGCAGGTAAGCTGGCCGCTCCGGCCCGCCGTACGGGCGTTCCGGGCGCGTAGCTCAGTGGGAGAGCACTCGCCTTACAAGCGAGGGGTCGCAGGTTCGAAACCTGCCGCGCCCACCCTTCATCATCAGCAGAAACCGCCCCGAGAAGATCGTTCCTCGCGGCGGTGACAGCAACAGGGTCTATGGCAGCCGTCCATCAAGGCGGCCCTGAACGGGCCGCGCGCGCCGCCGCCTGGGCGCGCGTCCGTCGCTTCGCTGGCGCTCCGACTCCGGCCACGCAACACGCCCGGCGGCTGGCGCGGAGGGCGGGTAGCCCGGTGGGCCGCCGGATGATGACAGACCGTTGTCCGGTGAGGTGGTGGGCCGGCAGCTGGCCGGGCCGCGCGGCCAGCAGTCCGCGCGGCATGGGGGAGTGCACGCCGGGTCGTCGGCGGCTGCCGGGTCGGTAGCGGGGTTGCGGTTACTGCGCCTCCGGCGGGGGCGCTCCGGCTCCAGGATGGCCGGGGCTACGTCGGCGCGTCGCGGTCCGTGGGTCGTTGCGGTGGGGAGCCATCCCGCCCGCCGTCGACCCGGGCGAGCCGAGCAGACCACCGCCCGACCCGCCAGCGTCCGTACGTGCGTCAAGTCCGTCTTGACGTGGCGGGCCGGGCGGCGGCCTGCTCTCCAGGAGGGCGGGTCGATGGCAGACGGGATGGCAGGAAGTTGTGTCTTGTCTCAATGCCCGTTGAAACTAGCGCTTCTAGGCGAAATATCTAAACCGGGAATCCATAGACGCTCGCCACTTGAGGGTCTGCGGTCGGGTCGACTACGGCGATTACATCCCGTCCCTGAAATTCTCTCGGGTGATACATCCGGTAACCAGCGTCATCGCGGAAGCTCCAACCAACATCACCGAGTTTCGGGTGGCCGTGAGGAAAGGGGTTTATCGAGGTGGCTTCGCCGATATCGATCATATCGTTTGCGTCGAGAAATGACCCCATACAGGCGGGCGTAGCTGAAAAGCGTAGGTAGAGATCGTGCCCACCCCACATCCCGACGAGGGCATAGCGCAAGTCCTGCACTGGACAATCGGGCATTGCGAGTCCGTAGAGTTGCAGTCCTTCGTCTAGAGACATGGAGCCAGTATCGATCGAGTACGCTCGCTCATCAGCCGCCTTGCAGCCTGCGGTAACGCAGAGAAGGAGCGCCAGTAGTGCGACCGCCACGGTTCTGCATCGTTGGCCCGCTGTCATCGCGCTAGGCATGGCCGTGACTCTATGGGACGCAAGAGAAGCGAAGCCGCGCGGGTGACTAACCGTGACGACGGGTACGAGCGGCGTGAGCCCAGGAGCGAGCGTGACCAGCGTGTCGACCAGCCCACCGCAGGTCAGCCGAGAGGCCGTCTAGGTTCCGCTTCAACGTCTGACTCTTGTGTTGGGTGACCAACTGGGTGACGACCGGGGCGGCCGACGCCGGACGTCCACGGAAGGTGGTGGACTGTTCCGGCAGCTCACCCCGGCTACTCGCCCAGCTCATCGACGGCTGATCATTCGTTCGGGACGAAGAGGTCATCGCAGCTCGAACGTAAACCGCTCCTCGTGGCCAGCCTCTCGGTCCTCGGCTTCCACGGCTCGCAGTAGGCCACAGATCCTTTCGAATCGCTCCGCCCCGAGATTCCTCTCGCTGACCTGCCAGTCAGTCCAGACCACGGCGACCGGGCGGGGAACATCCCTGCTCAGTCGGTCCCACAGAGCATCCAGATTCGCACCGTAGTACGGCCCGAAGTCGAGAGCACGGGCCAGGAGCAGGTGAAGGTCGGCTTCGGTTCGCACCTCGCGGCCGTCGATCTCCAAGTGCACGTGTCCTCACCCGTCCCTGCTGGCAGCTACGCCACCGACGCGTGTCTCGTCTGGGCGAGGCCCGTGCCCGATCCGTGCCCGACACAGCGGTCAACACGGGGCGCCAGGGACACGTGAGTTGCCCGAGGATCAACGTTCGGTAGCAATCTCCCTGATGCTGCAACTACCCACCGTGTAGATCAACCCGATTCCCAAGCTGAGGGTCGGTTCGTCTGCGTGCCAGTGGTGTGCAGGCTGAGCAAGGATGTCTGCGTGGCGGAAGTTATGACCTTGTTCATGCGGTCCGGCGAGCCAGTGGCGCAGCGCCTCCTGGACGAGCTGGTCGCGGAGATTCGAAGGCGGTACCCGGTGGTGGCTGCTACGCCGGCTGGGGATGGTGTCGGTTGGGCATCGTACGAGCTGTCCAGCGACCGCGACGTTGTTGCGGAAGTCCGCGACCGATATCCGACGGCCGTGGCCGCCGGCGAGCAAACGTCTCCAATTGTCCTGCGTGTGGTTACCCGACCCGATGCCGTCAAGAGCGCCATCGATCACGGGCTTGACCAAGGGGGCCCCGTTGACCTGACCTTCTGTGACACGCTCGCGGAGGTCGCTACGTCTGGCTACCTGCTGGACTGGGCGATCGTGCGAGCCATTCACAGGCTCACCTTCGACCGGTGGGCTGCGATCCTCTACACCGAGCAAGCGGGCTTCGACACTATGACTCCCGAGTCGGAGGCATAGCGGCCAGCGACAGCAACGGGATGGCACGGGGACGGCCGCCGGCTGCCAAGCGCGGACAGTCGCCAGAGGTCGCGTACGCGGATGGACGCCACCGGACGAAGCGCCCAGAACTTATAAGCGAGGGGTCGCAGGTTCGAAACCTGCCGCGCCCACCACCCATCAGCAGTGAGACGACGGTGTGCCGCAGGTCGTGCAGCCGGACCTCGGAGCAGCCGGCTTTCTCTCCATGGCCGGCGAAGTGTCGGTTGAGGTTGCGTCTCGACGTGGCGGCCCTGACGGCAGCTCTGCTGGTGCAAGGGCGGGCCGACGGCGCCCGATGATCGTCCGCTCTTGCGATGAGGCTGTGCAGCGTCTCTCGGTCAGGGGCCGAGCGCCGGTAGGAAGACTGGCGCGATGAACGCTGCGACCGACACCAGCCCGGCGGCGACGGCGAGGGTGATCATGGCCCACCTCGGCGTTCTTACGACCTGACTGTCGGTGCTGCCGGCGCTGGTCACGTCGCGCAGCATCGCCACGATTCGCTCGACGGTGCGCGCCTGGGTCCGCCCGTTGGTTCGGTACCTGCTGTCGCCGGCGTCCAGTATGGGTGAGTCGACCCGGAACTGTACGTGATCGCCGTTGGTCAGGTCGAGGCGGATCTTTACGCCGCGCTGGGAGAAGCCGCCGAGCATGTGCCGGGGTACCGATGTGCGGCGCAGCGCCGTGTCGATGTGGAGATATTCCGGTGTGACGACGAACCGGGCGGCCGGCCCGGCCAGGTAGCAGCCGGCACCGCCGCTCGCGGCGAGCGCCAGTTCAAGCAGGCTGCCCGCGCGGGGCTGCTCACCCCAGTACACCAGAGCGGCGCCGGCGAGCCCGCCAACGGTGACCGCCATGTACAGGTAGGCAATTCCGCTGCGACGTCGTAGCGAACGCCGCTGCCTCCCGACGTGGCGTGCCACCCCCAGTTCGTGGGGAACCTTCGGCAGGGTCGAGTCTGCGTACCTGAGGGCGTTGGCCGAGGTGATTCGTCCAGCCACCGCCACCAGAAGCGCGACGGCACCGAATATCGCCGGGACCATGAATCTGCCGCCTCCATCGGCGACCTCGGCCGGGGCGCGGACCACCCAGAGGACCGCCGCAACGGCCAACAGCAGCAGCCCGACGCCCGACACGATCAGCGTCAGCCCCCAGGTCCAGATGAGGGCGCCGTTGTCGTGCCACTCGACACGTGATCGCTTGCCCACGCCACACCCCCGGCCGATGCCCGCCGGCTACGCGACCGGCGGCCGATCATGTTAAGAGCACCGCCAAGTCATGTGAAGAGCACCGGTCCGATCGGTCTCCTGCACTGATCGGCGTTCAGCGGACGCGTCGCCCAGCAACCGCTGAACCACAGCCGCGCCAGGTCCGCTGCGGCAAGCGAGGGGTCGCAGGTTCGACACCTGCCGCTCCCACCATCAAGGGAAGGGTGCCACCACGCGAAGCGAATCCCGGCCACACCTCAACTCTTCCGCCCCGCATATCGGAGCGCGAGTCGTCGGATGATGGCCTCCGCGTCGGTAGCTGGTAGCCAGCTTGCTTCCTCGTGTGATTCGCTCTCTTCCCACTCAGGGATATCCGAAGGGTCTTCGCCTCCGATGCCCAGCGATACATCGCTGTGACGGGCACGGAAGTAGAACCGCTCGCCGCTCGGCAAGTGACCTTCCATCTGCACCGGAGCTGCCTCACACGTCATCTGCGCCTCCCAGCCTTCGCTTCGCAAGGTGGTGACGAGGCGGAGCCAGGAGGCCATGTGCTGCTGCATCCACCCCTGTGGCGCAGTCTCCTGGTCCATGCGGTCATGGTTCCACATCACGTGGGGACCTTGGCCGCACGAGACACCTCTGGTGGACGATGGACGAGCGTCGAATGCTGCTGGAGCCGTAGGGTGCCGGACATGCCTGAGGAAGCGGAAGTGGTTCTTCGTCTCGACCGACCGTCAGCGACGGCGCTTGCCGACCTGATCTACAACGTCGGGGAGCACCAGGCCGCCGGCATGGCCATCGCTGAGCTGTCGACGGACGACAGCGAGCGGCTCGGACAGGTGCTCCGTGACCTCTGGCGAGCCTTGGGCGTCCCGCTTCCGTACGCTGGTGTCAGCGGCAAAGAACCTCCTCGCCGGGCCTGATCCCCGGCGCTGGGAGTCGCTGACAGCACGGGCGGGCGTAAGAAGGGCTCAGTCGACGACCAAGTGCTGGTGGCATCGGTCGCCGGCGGTGTCCGGCAGCAGGACACACCCGCACACCTGGCACGTTCCCCAGCGGCCGTACCACGATCCCGTACGTCGGAATCGGGCGAGGGCGGCCCGCCAGGCATCCATGTCGGCCTCGTCAGTCTCGCCGTCGACCCCCGCAGGGTATCGCGGCTCGCTGCCGGCCAGGAAACCCGCGGCGAAGTAGCGGGCCTCGTCCGACATCGCCCTCATCTCGGCGCGCGAGACGTTGTAACCCACGTTCTCGTGGGGACACCACGCTGCCATTCGCCCGGCGAACGTGTGGCCGTTACCGACCAGGACGTCACGCCCGCAGGGAGCCTCAAACCACAGCCGCTCATCGATCACCGGCTCATCGAGCGGAGCCCGCTCCCAACGCAGCGGGAGGCTCACCTTCGCCACTACGCAGGAGGGGACCGCCTCGTCGGACGGCGGGCACGAAGCCACGAGACTGGCACCCCGTTCGTGGGCGAAGGCGATTGCCTCGTCCCGGGCCATCCGCTTCAGCTCTGTCCCGTTGTCGAGGTACACCTCGGCAGCCTCGATAGCCTCGTCGAAGCGGAAATCGGCCAGCGACCACATTCTGTCGGGCATGGACGACGATCCTAGAGCTGCAGAGAAACGATCAGTTCAAGCATCAGCCGGGAATCGTCAGCACCTGCTCCTCGGCCAGCGGCATGCGCCGAGAACGGTGCCCCGCCTGCTGGGTCGACGGGTCGACTTCAAGGCACGGAGCCGGTTCGAACTCGGGTCAGGCCCGGGCAGCGGGGAACACCTCACCAGAATCCTCGATGCTCCTATTTGACCCAGGCTGTGGGGCTACCGCGTCGGCATGCCACCGTGAGGGCTGTTGACGATCAAGCTGACCGATGTCGGGGCTAGGTAGGGGTGATCCGGGAAGTAGTCGATGTGCAGGTGGCCGCCGCCCTGGTCGGCCGCCATTGCCTCGACGTTCGACGCGAGGAGGGCCAGCGGGGCGGAGGCGCCGGAAATCTGGAGAACACCGCGTGCGTCGTCTATCGAGATGAGGACCATGCGGTGGGCTGAGGTCGAGACCTGGAGGCCGGAGAGTGCGGTGCCGCCGAAGTCGTCCGTGGCGTCAGGCTCCGCAGCATGGCCTCCGCTTCCGGCCACGATCAGCGCGGCCAAGGCGTGGTATTCACCGGCGGTTCCGGAGATGTCGACTTCACCGGACGGTGGATAGAAAAGGATCTTCATGCGGAATCTCCATCGCTCCGGGCTCACCCTCATGCCTGTTTCCCGCCGAGGCGCGCAGAGCCGGCAGGAAGGCATCGGCGGCCATCCGATTCGTGCGTGGCCCGCGCTAGTGATCGTCGATCATCGGCTCGGCCCACGCGGCGTGGTCGAACTCCCAGGTCCAGGTGATGCCTTCGGACCTGCCCGTGGCCGAGTCGACGGCAGCGGCGATCAGATGCTGCCCTGCGGGCACGATGGCGACGCGTCGCCGGACTCGCTTCGTGTGACGAATCCGGTACTTCAGGCCCTCGATGGCCACTACTCCGCAGTCGTTGCCCGGCTGGTCGACGGAGGACGACTCCACTGTCACACGCCAGCCTTCCTTGTGGGTCTTGTAGAGCCAGACCTCCAAGGCCCGTTGCTTGCCCTGGTTCTCTGATACCCGGGCGATGATTTCGATCGGGTCGGTACGGTTGTCCATCTCGTCCTCTGCCGTGGGCTGAGAATGCACCTTGTGGTTCGGGGTTGCGGTCTTTTGAGCGAACATGGATGACAGTCGCTGATGCCAGTCACCCGGCCGGCGTGTGTCGACGCCGGCGGGCGGCTCGGTTCTAACCTGGCGCGGAGACGGTCTTGACGATCATCGTTGCCAGGGACGTGGCCTTCTCCTGAGCGGTTGCGGTGACG
This sequence comes from Micromonospora sp. BL1, assembly GCF_003667485.1. Taxonomy (NCBI): domain Bacteria; kingdom Bacillati; phylum Actinomycetota; class Actinomycetes; order Micromonosporales; family Micromonosporaceae; genus Micromonospora; species Micromonospora sp. BL1. The sequence continues at coordinate 15,123 of NZ_RCVK01000416.1, read as the reverse complement.
TCGGTGGCGGTGCTCAGTTTGGGCGGCCAGAAGGCGAGCGCCTCGACACTGATGAGCAGCGAGCCGTGCGCGAAGATCAGCCGCGCGTCGCCGGGCAGGAACGGCATTCCTTCCGCGTTTTCCGGGTTCACCCGGCTCACCGTCGCCGTGGTCAGCCGCGCGCTCGTCGATCCGATGGTCATCGTGCGTGCGTCCCACCGGGCGGTGGCCATCCCGATGTTGAGTCGGAAATCCTTACTGGGGCAACGTGCGGTGCGCGCCCTACGCGCGGCCGCAGCGGCCGCCGAGGCATCGCGCAGACCGATCACCGTGACGTTCAGAAGGGTTCTCGGGGGCTGGACGTCGACGAAGATCCCTACGGGATTGACCTCCAGGCCCGCGCCCCACACCTGATCGAACTCCAATCCGCCCCCGTTCGACCGGTCGGGGTCGGCAATGAGCAGGTCGCAGGGTTCATAGGGCTCGCCGACCTCGATCGTGCGCTCCCGGATGTCGTCGCCGACGTCGGCCCGCTCGACCAGCTGGCGAATCGTCGCCATCAGCGCCTCCTGCTCGGTGGGCGATGCCGAGGGCGCGGGATCCACTGAGGGCGCCGGAGGCGGTGGCGGGTCGGCTCGTGTGACGCAGCCGGCAAGGCCCAGCACCACCAGTACGCCGGCGACAGATGATCCGCCGCGAACCCGATCAACGATCCTCACGCATCCCCGCTTCCGCTCGGGGTGCAGCATATGGCTCATCACGTCTGGCGTTTGCCCGTGCGCGGTCGCTGCGGTAGACGAGACATGCGGGAGCCGCTCAGGCTGGATGGTCGCGTAGGAACGACAGGGCCGCCACCTTAGCGGCCGCGATCGCCTCCTCCGTCTGGTCGAAGGCCGGGCCCCATCCGGCGTACAGCTCCAGGAAGCGATCGGCCACGGGTCGCAGCTCCGGCAACTGGGAATAGGCCGCGTGCCAGTAGATCTCGTACGCCAGGTCCTCGGCGTCACCGTCTCCCGCAACGATGTCCGCCGCTGCCTGACGCATGAGGTGCAGCCGGGCGCCGCGCTCGTCCGGCACCGGCGAGCCGAGTTCGTCCATCGCCTGCCGGAACAGATCGACTGCCTCCCGCGACTGGCCCTTCGACAGGCCGGCAAGCTCACGCAGGCCCGGCGAGTCGACGCCTCGGGTCAGAGCGTGAGCAGCCGCCATCGGCAGGTCGTCGCCGACCGGTTCGTCCATGGCCAACCGGACGGCGAGGTCGCGCAGGTGCTCCACGCCCGAGAGGCTAGGCGATGTACGGGGGCAGCGTCGGCCGTCGCGGTGCGGTGTGGTGACGGGTCAGCGGATGCCCGCGGCGTGGAGGCGCCGGGTGGCGTCCGGGTCGATGCTGGTCCGCACGAGCGAACCGGGCGCATCCGCGGAACCGGTACTGAACGCGGTCACCACCAGCACGACGGACAGGACCGGCATGAACAGCGTCCGGACCAGCATGGCCCAGCATGCCTTGACGCCGATCCGGCTGCCGTCCTTGACCCGCACGAGCTGCGTGCCGGTGAGGACGGCACCGAGCGCCCGGCCGTTGCCGTAGCAGAGGCCGTAGAGCACCGGCACCAGTACGAACAACGCGAGCACCGCCCCGGCGAGGGCACCGCCGGAGAGGGTCACCGCGCGGTCCACCACGGACAGGGCGACGACACCTACCGCGACAGCGAACAGGCACACCACGAAGTCGATGAGCCAGGACATGACCTGCGCCAGCGTGCCCGCCTTGACGTACAGCGTGCCGTTGCCGAACGTCGCGATCCGCTTGGCCTTCCGGGCACCGAGCACGTGCTCCGCCTGCGCCTGGGCGGCTTCCAGTCGGGTCAACGGCCGGCCCGTGGCGCGGACTGTCACAGCGTTCTCCTGTTGTATCGCGGGCACGACGTGCGGCTTCGCTGGAACTGGGCACCGTGCCGTGCCGTGTTCCGATGCAGAGTAGTCGACGCCGGCACCGCTCCTGTCCGACGTCGAGGCGATGGCGCGGCGCCTGCTACGTGGCTGGCGTGTTGTACCGGTCCAGCGTCGCCTTGGAGGTCGACGCGTCGCGGAAGACGAGCTCCCACGGGCCGGTGTTCACGTCCATGTCCTTGCCGAATCCGACCCACTTCCCGGCCATCCGTCGGCCCGTCGGCTCGGCCAGGAGCTGGATCGCCCCGTGATAGCGGGCGCCGATCTGCCCTGTCATTCGCGGCATCGTTTCCGATCAACCGTGGTCACTGGCCGCAGGGGAGTGACGAGTGATCGGCGGGCGCGGCTCACTCCGTACCCCTGCTGGCAGGTGGAATGGGCGACCAGCCGGCAGGCGCGGGCGGTCACCGCGCGGTTCCTGGAGGGTGCGCGGTGACCACCCACGGCACGGTCATGCCGGTCTGGAGCTGCGGCGGCTGCGACCTGCCCTGGCCGTGCCCCACCCGGAGGCGGGAGCTGCGCGCGGAGTACGCGGACGCTCCGGTGTCGCTGGCCCTGTACCTCGGCGCCTACCTCGTGCAGGCCACCGAGGACATGCCCTGGGCGCCGGCCGGCGCACTGCACCGCCGCTTCGTCGGATGGACCCGGGAAGCAGGACCGCATGAGCGTTATGACTGAGAGGCATGAATATGCCTCTCAGTCATAACGCTCGAAGCCATCAATCTTCCGGCAGGCATGACGCTGTGTGACCGGACGGCCCGGCGTCGCCGGCGGTGAGCGGCAGCGTGGGCCAGGCCGCCAGGTCGTGGAGCATCTGCCGGTCGTGGGTCGCGACGACCACCGCGGCCCTGGTCGTCAGCAGGGCCGCGGTGAGGTCGTCGACCAGTGGCGCGGACAGATGGTTCGTGGGTTCGTCGAGGATCAGCAGGTCGGGACGTTCGGCCAGGCGCAGCGCCAGGTTCAGCCGCCGTTGCTGTCCCAGCGACATCCGGCCGACCGGGGTACGCCGGGCCTCGGCGTCGAGCAGGTTCGTCGCGCCCAGCGGCAGGGGCGTGCCGGAGCCGAGGCGCCCGGTGGAGCGCAACCGGCCCACGTGCTGCTCGTACAGGTCGTGGGCGAGCATCCCGGACGGCCAGTCGGGCACCTCCTGACCGAGGTACGCCACGCGCGCGCCGGACGGGTGACGGACCTCGCCGGTCGACGGCGCGAGGTCGCCGGCCAGCACGGAGAGCAACGTCGACTTGCCCGCGCCGTTGGGCCCGGTCACCAGCAGGCGGTCCCCGCCGTCGAGCGTGAGCGTGACAGGGGTACGCAGGCGCCCGGTCACCGTCACGTCGTGGCACCGCAGGATCGGCAGTCCGGCCCGGGTGTCCAGCGGCGGCCAGCGCAGCGGCTGCGGTGGCTCCGGGACGGTGATCCGGTGCGCGTCGAGCGCCTCCTGCCGGCGTCGCAGCGCCTGGACCAGCCCCGGGGCGCGGGACTGGCGCTGGTGCTTGCCGTGGCCCTTCTCCGGACGCCAGCCGGTGCTGAGCCGGCCCTGCGCCTCCCGTACCGCGTCGGCCAGGCGCTGCTGCTCGGCCTGCTGCGCCTCGTGGTCGCGTACCCAGTGGGCGAAGTCCCGGCTGCGCCCGTCCTGCCAGGCGGCGTAGTCCCCGGCGTAGCGGCGCGGGCGGCCGTCGGCGCTGGGGTCGAGGTCGAGGAACTCCGTGGCCACGTCCCGCAGCAGCGCGCGGTCGTGGGTCACCAGCACCACGCCGCCCGGATGCTCGCGCAGCCGCGCGGTGAGGAAGGCCAGGCTGTCCGCGTCGAGGTGGTTCGTGGGCTCGTCCAGCATCAGCAGGTCGACCCGGGCCCCGAGCAGGCACGCCAGCCGCACCCGGTAGCGCTGGCCGACCGACAGCGTCGCCAGCGGGCGGTCCCGGTCCGGGCAGGCGTCGAGACCGGCCAGTGCCACGTCGACGCGACGCTGCGCGTCCCAGGCGTCGAGCCGGGTCGCCGCGTCGAGTGCTGTGGCGTACGCGTCGTCCGCGCCCGCCCGGCCCTCGGCCAGCGCGTCGGCGGCGGCGTCCAGCGCCCGCAGCGCGCGTTCGGACTCCCGGACCGCTTCGTGGATCAGCGTGCCCACCGTCTCGCCGTTGCGCGCCTCCAGGTGCTGCCGGGCGACGCCGATCGTGCCCAGCCGTTCCACGGTGCCCTGGTCGGGCGCGATGATGCCGGCCAACACGTGGAGCAGGGTGGTCTTGCCGCGGCCGTTCTCGCCGACGACCGCCAGGCGGGATCCGGCAGAGACGGTCACGCCGACGTCGGACAGCACGACCCGGCCGCCGCGTACGACGCCGACGCCGTCGGCCCGGACGTGCGCCCGGTGCCCGGCGGGCAGCAGGCCGCCCGAGGTGAATGGGGATGAAGGGATGTTGTCGAGGTTGTTCACAGTCCGCTCTTCGGCTCGTCGTGGAGCCGGGCAGCGCGAGGACACCGCCCGGCGGGAACGCCGGGACGGCGGAGCAGAGCTGGTACGTCAGAAGAAGCCGGTCACCCTGCCGCCGTCAGCGGAGGGACCAGGGCTTCATGACGGCGGCGTGGAACCTCATGCGGCCAACCCTACCCGGAGCCGGACGGGAGATCACCGGAGTTACCGGCGGAGGCGGGCGTGGGCCTCGGCGTCGAGCAGGTCGTTGACCGCCAGCGCCGAGTTGATCAGGGCGAGGTGGCTGAACGCCTGCGGGTAGTTGCCGATCTGCTCACCGGTGGAGGCGATCTCCTCGGCGTAGAGGCCGAGGTGGTTGCTGAAGGTGAACATCTTCTCCAGGGTGAGCCGGGCGTCGTCCAGCCGGCCGGAGCGGGCCAGCGCCTCCACGTACCAGAACGTGCACATGTTGAACGTGCCCTCGTGGCCGGGCAGCCCGTCGGGGGAGTGCAGCGGATCGTACCGGTGGACCAGGCTGTCCGAGACCAGGTCGCGCTCGATCGACTCCAGCGTGGACAGCCAGAGCGGGTCGCTGGGCGTGACGAACCCGACCGCCGGCATGTAGAGCAGGGCGGCGTCGAGCACGTTCTCGTCGTACGCCTGCACGAAGCTGCCGCGTTCCCGGTGGAAACCGCGGGCCATGACCTGGTTGTAGATCCGGTTGCGCTGCTCGGTCCAGCAGCTCATGTCCCCGGGTCGGCCGGTGCGGGTGGCCAGCCGGATGGCCCGGTCCAGCGCCACCCAGGACATCACCCGGCCGAACGTGTAGTTGCGGGGGTGGTGCCGGCTCTCCCAGATCCCGGCGTCGCGCTTGTCCCAGTTGTGGCAGAGCCAGTCGACCAGGCGCACGGTGCTCTTCCACACCTGGTGCGACACGCGGATGCCCTGCTCGTCGGCGAGGTGCATGGCGTACAGCGCCTCGCCGTGGATGTCGAGCTGGAGCTGGTCGGCGGCACCGTTGCCGATTCGTACCGGGCGGGAGCCCCGATATCCCTCCAGGTGGTCGAGCACCTCCTCGTGCAGGTCGGAGGAGCCGTCCACCCGGTACATGATCTTCAGCGGGTCCTGGTGGTCGCCGGCCTCGCGGATGCGCTCGTCGAGCCAGTCCATGTACCGGCTGACCTCCTCGGTGAACCCGAGGCCGAGCAGCGCGTGCACGGAGAACGAGGTGTCGCGTACCCAGGTGTAGCGGTAGTCCCAGTTGCGGGAGCCGCCGACCAGCTCGGGCAGCGCGGCGGTCGGCGCGGCGATCATCGCGCCGGTCGGCGCGTACGTCATGAGTTTGAGCGTGATGGCGGAGCGCTCGACCATCTCCCGCCAGCGGCCGGTGTAGCGGGAGCGTTCGACCCAGCGCCGCCAGTAGTCCCGGGTCCACTCGAACATGCCCTGGACCTCTTCCGGCGGGATGATCCGGGGTTCCTCACTGCCGGTCTCCAGGATCACCCCGCCGGTGTCGCCCTCCTTGAGGGTGCCGTACGCGATGAGGTCGCCGCCCTCCATGCGGATCTCGCCGGTCTGGGCCCAGAGCTGCCGCACGGGGTCGATCGGGTTGAAGGTGAGCGTCGCCGACGGGCTGCGGAACAGGTAGCCGTTGCGGTGCCGCTCCAGCTCGTGGCTCTGGCGTGCGTAGTCGAACCGGGGCCGGCACTCCACCCGGAACCGCATGCTGCCGCGCACCATGTTGACCATGCGCACGATGCGGTGCGAGTCGGTGACCCGTTCGCCGGTGACCGGCATGAAGTCGATCACCTCGGCGACGCCGTCCGCGCTGATGAACCGGGTGATCAGGATCGGTGTGCCGGGCAGGTAGAGCTGCTTGGTGACGTACCGGACCTCGTGCGGGGCGATCTGGAAGAAGCCGCCCTTGTCCTTGTCCAGCAGCGCGGCGAAGATGCTCGGCGAGTCGAAGCGCGGCGCGCAGAACCAGTCGATCGTCCCGTCACACGTCACCAGCGCGGCGGTCTGGAGGTCGCCGATGAGACCGTGATCCTCGATCGCCGGATAGCCCTCCACGTCGCCCCCCAGGTTCCGACTGCCCTCTCCGACTCAACCTAGGGGAAGAATTGTCAGGTTAGGGACGATTCGTGGTCACCCACCCTCCCGCGCGCCACGCCGAGCCTCGACCGCCCGGCGGGTCTCCTCCTGCACCAGGTCCGCGTTGATCATCGCCGCGGTCCGGGCACCCGCCGCCGCGGCGGCCCCGACCTGCGCCGACAGGTCGGTCACGTTGCCCGCGACCCACACCCCGGGCACATCGGTACGCCCCGCCTCACCGGCCGGCAGGTACTCGCCCATCCCGCTGGGGTGCGGCTGCGGGTGCAGGCCCAGTCCGGCCAGGAACCCGGTCCGCGCCACCATCCGGGGCGCGACGGTCAGCACCTCGCGGTCGACCGTGCGGCCGTCGCGCAGGCGTACCCCGGTCAGCCGGTCCCCGTCCGTCTCGACGGCCGCGACCTCACCCTCGATCACCGGCACGCCGCGCGCGGCGAGCTGCTCGGCCTGCTCGTCGGTGAGCGGCGGCGCGGTGTGCCGCAGGTAGACCACGTCGTCGCTCCACTGCCGGAACAGCAGCGTCTGGTGCACCGACATCGGGCCGGTGCCGAGCACCCCGATCGGCCGCTCGCGCACCTCCCAGCCGTGGCAGTACGGGCAGTGCACCACGTCCCGCCCCCAGCGCTCGCGCAGGCCGGGCACCTCGGGCAGCTCGTCGACCAGGCCGGTGGCGACCAGCACGTGGCCGGCACGTACCCGGCGGCCGTCGGCGAGCGCCACCGCGAACCCGGCGCCGTCGCGGTCCACCGTCTCGACCCGGCCCTCGGTCAGGTGCCCGCCGTAGCGGCGCACCTCGTCCCGGCCGCGCGCCAGCAGCTCGGCCGGCGGCACGCCGTCGTGCCCCAGCAGGCCGTGCACGCCGTCGGCGGGAGCGTTGCGGGGCTCGCCCCCGTCGACCACCAGCACCGACCGGCGTGCCCGGGCCAGCATGAGCGCGCCGCTGAGCCCGGCCGCGCCGCCGCCGATCACCAGTACCTCGTAGTTCTCGGTCATCGTGACCACCTCCGCGACCAGATTGCGGCGAGGCCCGGCAGAACTGCAAACTCTGTTGCTGATGTGGCAAACTGGCAGGCATGGACGACGACCTCGACCAGGCCCTCGACGCGGTCGGCCCCCGGCTGCGCGCGCTGCGCCGCGAGCGGGAGACCACCCTCACCGACCTCTCCGCCGCCACCGGCATCTCGGTGAGCACGCTGTCCCGGCTGGAGTCCGGCGGCCGCAAGCCGACGCTGGAACTGCTGCTCCCGCTGGCCCGCGCGCACGGCGTCACGCTCGACGAGCTGGTCGGCGCCCCGCCCACCGGCGATCCGCGCGTCCACCTGCGGCCGGTCGCCGCGTTCGGGATGACCATGCTGCCGCTCACCCGCCGCGCCGGCGGCATCCAGGCGTACAAGCTGATCATCCCGGCCGGCGGGCGGTCCGAGCCCGAGCCGAAGACCCACGAGGGGTACGAGTGGGTCTACGTGCTCAACGGACGGCTGCGGCTCGTGCTCGGCGAGCACGACCTGGTGCTCGAACCCGGTGAGGCGGCCGAGTTCGACACCCGCGTGCCGCACTGGTTCGGCCGCGCCGACAGCGAGGGGGTGGAGTTCCTCAGCCTCTTCGGCAGCCAGGGCGAACGCGCCCACCTGCGCGCCCGCCCTCGCACGGCCCGCTGAGACCGGCGCGCCGGTAACGCGCCCGCCGCGGCGCCGAGGGCGCGACGATCGGCGGGTGACCTATGCGGGCGTCGGCGGGCTGCGGATCTGGTACGAGGAGCACGGCACCGGCAAGCCGCTGGTCCTGCTGCACGGCGGATACGGGTCGACGGAGACGTTCGCGCCGGTCCGGCAGGCGCTGGCCGCGCGCCGCCGGCTGATCGCCGCCGACCTGCGGGGCCACGGCCGCACCGGCGGTCTGGACCGGCCGCTGCGGTACGAGTCGATGGCCGACGACGTCGCCGGGCTGCTGCGTCACCTCGGACTGCCGCACGCCGACGTGCTCGGCTACTCGCTCGGGGGCGCGGTGGCCCTGCGTACCGCGATCCAGCACCCCGATCTGGTCCGCCGCCTGGTGCTCGTCTCCACGCCGTTCCGGCGGGGCGGCTGGTACCCGGAGACGCTGGCCGCGATGTCCGCCCACGACGAGCGGGCCGCCGAGCGCATGCGCGGCACCCCGCCGTACGAGCGGTACGCGCGGGTCGCGCCCCGCCCGCAGGACTGGCCCCTGCTCTGGGCCCGCAGCGGGGAACTGCTGCGGCGGGACTACGACTGGTCCGCCGAGGTGGCCGCGCTGCCGATGCCGGTGCTGCTGGTCTTCGCCGACGCGGACGAGATCCCGGTGAGCCACGCGGCGGAGTTCTTCGGCCTGCTCGGCGGCGGCCACCGGGACGCGGGCGGCGACGGCGACCGTCCCGCGTCCCGGCTCGCGGTGCTGCCCGGGCTGACCCACTACGACGTGGTGGCCTCACCGGCGCTGCCGGCGGCGGTGCTGCCGTTCCTCACCCGTCCGGCCCGCGCCCCCGGCTGACTCACCCCACGAGCGCCGGGGCGTCGGCGCGCTCCGCCGTGCGGGGGCGCAGCAGCGCGTACGCGAGCACGACGGCGACCACCACGAGCCCCGCGCCGACCGCGAACGCCAGGTGGAAGCCGCTTGTCAGCGCGGCGGCCCGGTCGTCGCCGAGCGCGACCCGGTCCGCCGTCCGGGCGGCGGCCAGCGTGGACAGCACCGCGACGCCGAACGCCATGCCGAGCTGCTGGGTGGTGTTGAACAGCCCGGAGGCGAGACCGGCGTCCTCGGCGCGGGCGGCGGACATGGCGAGCGCGGTGAGCGCCGGCAGCACCAGCCCGAACCCGCCGGCGAGCAGCATCACCGGGAGCACGTCGCGCAGGTAGCGGCCGTCCACCGGCACCCGGGCCAGCAGCGCGAACATGGCGGCGAGCAGCACGAGCCCGGCGATCAGCACGACCCGCTCGCCGAAGCGGGCGTTGAGCCGGGCCGAGACGCCGAGCGACACCGCGCCGATGACGACGGCGGCCGGGAGCAGTGCCAGCCCGGTGCGCGTGGCGTCGTAGCCGAGCACCTGCTGGAGGTAGAGCGTCACGAGCACCTGGAACGCGAACGTCGCGGCCACGGTGAGGATCTGGACGACGTTCGCCACGGCGACGCCGCGCGAGCGCAGGAGCCGCAACGGCATGAGCGGGCGGCGCGCGGTGGCCTGCCGGACCACGAAACCGGCGACGAGAGCGGCGGCGAGCGCGCCCAGGCCGAGCGTGTGCGCCGACGTCGCCCCGTACCGCTCGATCGTGACCACCGTGTAGATGCCCAGCATGAGCCCGCCGGTGATCAGCAGCGCCCCCGCCACGTCGGCTCCGGCGGCGAGGCCCAGGCCCCGGTCCCCGGGCAGCGTACGGACCGCGAGCGCGATCGTCGCCAGTCCGATCGGCAGGTTGATCAGGAAGATCCAGTGCCAGCCCAGCGCGTCGGTGAGCAGGCCGCCGGCGACCTGGCCGATGGCCGCCCCGGCCGCGCCGGTGAAGGCGAACACGGCGAACGCCCGCGCCCGCTCGGCGGCGTCGGGGAAGAGCGTGACCAGGATGCCGAGGCTCACCGCTGTGGCCGCCGCGCTGCCGACGCCCTGGAGGAAGCGGGCCGCGACGAGCGTGGCGCTGTTCTCCGCGAGCCCGGCCAGCACCGACGCGGCGGTGAACAGCGCGGTGCCGCCGAGGAACATCGCCCGGCGCCCGATCAGGTCGCCGAGCCGGCCGGCGAGCAGGAGCAGGCTGCCGAACGCGATCAGGTACGCGTTGACCACCCAGCTCAGGCCGGCCGGGGAGAAGCGCAGGTCGCGCTGGATGGCGGGCATCGCCACGGTGACGATGCTGCCGTCGAGGATGGTCATCAGGGCGCCGGTGGCGAGCACGCCGAGGGCGAGCCGGCGGGAGCGGGGAGCGGACATGGAGTCCTCCTGTCGAGAGGTGCGACAGGAGAGACTGTAACGGATAGTCCCGTTACAGACAATCTATTTGGAGACTATTGGCGGGCGCGGCGTGCCGGCTTCGGACTCTGCACCGGCGTGGCCAGGTGGCCGCCGGCCAGGCGCCGCAGCGCGCGCAGGAACACCTCCCGCTCGTCGTCCGGCAGGCTCGCCAGCGCCTCGGCGTGCACCCGGTCGACGATCTCCTGGCTGCGCGCGGCGACCCGGGCACCCTCCTCGGTCACCGCGATGATCCGAGCCCGCCGGTCCGTACGCGCCGGACGCCGTTCGGCCAGCCCGGCCCGCTCCAGCGCGTCCACCGTGACGACCATCGTCGTCTTGTCCATGTCGCCCATCTCGGCGAGCTGGATCTGCGTACGCTCCTCGGGCAGCGCGTGCGCGAGCACGCAGTGCATCCGGGCGGTCAGCCCGATCTCGGCGAGCGCCGCCGCCACCCGGGTACGCAACACGTGGCTGGTGTGGTCGAGTAGGTACGACAGGTCCGGGGTGCTCATCCGCCCAGCGTACCGATGATTCCGTGGCGGACGATCCGGCTCGGACCCGGTCCGGGCCCGGATACGATCTTGTGAGATGTCGTCGGTGAGAGAGGTTGGGTGCGGTGAGCGACGAGCACGGCAGGCAAGTGGTGGTGGGTTACGACGGGTCTCCGGCCGCCAGCGCCGCCATCGAGGCGGGCGCGTTGCTGTTCCCCGGCGCGCACGCGTGGATCGGGCATCTGTGGACGCCTCCGTTCGCCAGCGAGGAACTCCGCAAGCGGCTCTGGACCGGCACCCGCGACATCAACGTGTTCGTCGAGGCGATCGAGCGCGAGGGCGGCCGGGAGGCCGACCGGATGACGTCCGTCGGCGTGATGCTGGGCCGCGCCGCCGGCTGGGACGCCGAGCCGCTCGTGTGCCGCAGCTACGGCGGCGAAGGGCTCCGGCTCGCCGAGCTGGCCGACGAGAAGCAGGCCGACGTGCTGCTGCTCGGCTCCCGGGGCCTCGGCGGCGCCCGCGCGGTGCTCGGCAGCGTCTCCGACATGGCCGTGCACTACAGCCCGCGTCCCGTGCTCGTCGTGCCGCACCCGCTGCTGACCGACGAGTACGACGCGCTCGCCGCCGGCCCGGTGGTGGTCGGCTGGGACGCCTCCGCCGGGTCCGAGGCCGCACTCGCCGCCGCCCGCCGCCTCTTCCCCGAGCGGGAGATCGTCCTGGTCGCCGTCGACGGCGACGAGGGGGACGCGCCGGAGACGGTCGACGGGGTGACCACGGTGCGCGTACGCGCCGGCGGCGGCGCGCCCGGCCGCGCGGTGGCCGACGCGCTCTCCGCCGTCGCCACCGAGCGCAAGGCGAGCCTGGTCGTGGTCGGCTCGCGCGGCCGGACGGCGGTTCGCAAGATCCTGCTCGGCAGCGTCGCCATGGCCACGCTGCACCGCGCCCACCGGCCGGTCATGGTGGTCCCGCAGAGCCCGGTCCGCGAAGCCGAGTAGCCCTCCGCGCCGACCGCGCGGGTGTCTCCCCGGCCGGGGAGACACCCGCGTCATCGCCGCCCGCGGCGCAGCCACCGGTACGCCGCCAGGCCGCCGAGCGCCAGCGCCACGAGGCCCGCCCCCCACCACGCCCGGCCGCCGGGGCCCGACGGCGGATCGGCCTCGCGGACCCGGCCGGCGTGCACCACCGAGTCCGCCACGTCGACGGCGAGCACCTGGTCCGGCGCGGTGAGCAGCGTGACCGGAGCGGCGGCACCGGGTGTCAGGCCCAGCACCCGGATCGACCGCACGTTGCCGTACGCGGTCCGCTGGTCCATCTCCAGCCCGTCGGCGTACCGGCTCGGCGCGCTCGGCTCGGGCCGGTACGCGACCACCCATGCGGTCCCGTCCGGCAGCCAGCCGAGCAGCCGGATCGCCGTCACGCCCGAGACGGCGGCCAGCGGGGGCGCGGGCAGCTCCCGGCCGTCGGTGTCGACCCGGCGCAGCCGCCACCGGTCGCCGGCCGACTCGTGTGCGACCAGCGCCAGCGAGCCGTCCGGCAGCCAGGCCCCTTTGCCTGCGAGCGCGGTGTCGGCCGGCAGCGGGAACGAGAAGAGCTGCCGTCCGTCCGGGCTGCTCACGAGCACCTTCGTGCCGACCTGGAAGGCCAGCCGCGACCCGTCGGCGGCGAACGCCACCGGCGAGCCGAATCCCGGCACCTGCGTGGTCTCCAGCAGCCGGACCGCCCGGCCGGTGTCCAGCCGCACCAGGCTGAGCGTGTTGACGTACGAGTTGCGCTCCGGATTCGCCGGCGTCGTGTCCACGACCGCCAGCGCCGACCCGTCCGGCGCCCAGCCGGCCGGACCCGTCCACACACTGCCCGGCCGAGGGCTGGGCAACCGCCGCACCGTGCCGCCCGCCAGGTCGATCACGTCCACGCCGGGGCTGGTGGGCGACCCGTCGGGCACCGCGAGGAACCGCCCGTCCGGGGACAGCAGCACTCCCTCCCCGGCCGGCGCCTCGAAGCCCACCGTCCACGTCCGGTACCGGTCCGCGTCCGCCCCGACGATGCCGACAGTGCCGTTCTCGTCGAACAGGCCGGTCAGCCTTCGCGCCTGCCCGCTGAACACCACCGACGCCGGGCCGAGCGCGGGCCGGTCGGTGGCCCGCAACGCGCCGAACGGCGGCAGCCCGAGCCGGTCCGGCAGCGCCGCCCCGTCCGAGCCCGCCGGTGCGGTCCGGCCGTCCCCGCGTACCGTGAGCGGCACGGCCGCCACCAGCGCCAGCACCGCCGCGACCGCCGCGGCGGCCCGCCACCGCGTGCGCCGCGCGGTCCGCACCGCCCGGTCGTGCACCGGGTACGCGGGCACCTCGGCCGCCGCCTCCCGCAACGCCTCCCGCAGCCGTACGCTCACCGCTCGCTCCTCTCCGGCGTCCGCTCCAGCAGGTCGGGGACCAGGTCCCGCAGGCGGCGTACGGCGTCGTGCCCGTGCCGCTTCACGGTGCCCACCGAGCAGCCGAGCACCTCGGCCACCTGCGCCTCGGTCAGGTCCTCGTAGTACCGCAGCACCACCACGGCCCGCTGCCGCGCGGTGAGCCGCCGCAGTGCCGCCACCACGCTCAGCCGCAGCGCCGTGTCGTCGGTGTGGTCGCCGCCGCCGCGCTCGGCCGGCGTCGCGTCCAGCCGTTCGGTCACCCGCCGACGGCGCCACCAGGAGACCTGCTGGTGGTACATGACCCGGCGCACGTACGCCTCCGGATCCCCCTCCCGGATCCGCCGCCAGTGGCGGTAGGTGCGGGCCAGCGCGCTCTGCAACAGATCCTCGGCGAGCTGGTGATCGCCGGTCAGCAGGTACGCGGTCCGCGACAACGCCGGTGACCGCTGCACCACGAACTCCCGGAACGACTCCGACATGCCCACCCCCTCACCGCAATGAACGCCGGTCGGGCCCTCGATGGTTGAGGCGGCCGTCCCCACGGCGGGCGCTGGCCCCCGTCGATGTGCGGGAACTATCCTCGGGCCAAAAGCCAGTCGCCATCCGACGGAGTGGTCGATGCTGAAAGGTCTGGCAGTGGACCGGCACGTGCAGGGGGACAGCCGCCGGCTCAACCTCGGCGCGCTACTGCGGCGCGTCCACCTGACCGGCCCGGTCACGCGCGTCGAGCTGGCCGAGTGGATGGGCGTCAACCGCAGCACGGTCATGGCACTCACTGCGGAACTCGCGGCGGCCGGCCTGGTCCGGGAGGTCACGGCGGGCGGCAGCGGACGCGCCGGGCGTCCCTCCCGTGTGGTGCGTCCCGCGTCGGACGCCGTCTACGTCATCGCCTTCGACATCGCCGTGGACCGGCTCGTGGCCGCCCGCGTCGGGCTCGGCGGTGTGGTGTCGGCGCGGCTGGAGGCGGAACGGCCACGGGCCGGGGCCGACCTCGACTCCGTGGTCTCGGTGCTCGCCGACTTCGGGCGGGCGCTGCGCCACGCCGCGCCACCCGGATCGGTGTGCGTCGGCGTGGGCGCCTCCTACTGCGGGATGATCCGCCCCGGCGACGGGATGGTCCGGTTCGGGCCGGACATGGGGTGGGTGGACCAGGCGTTCGGCGCCGAGCTGGCCCGGCGGCTGGACCTGGGCCTGCCCGTCCTGGTCGGCAACGAGGCGCACCTCGGGGCGCTGGCCGAGCATCAGCGCGGCGCCGGAGTCGGCGTGCAGAACCTGGTCTACCTGCACGGCGACGTCGGTGTGGGCGGCGGGATCATCGTGGGCGGGGAACTGCTCGACGGCGACGGCGGGTACGCCTCCGAGGTCGGGCACATGCTCGTGAACCCGTACCAGGGGAGGCCCTGCGGCTGCGGCTCGCGCGGGTGCCTGGAGGCCGAGGTCGGCGAGCGGGCGCTGCTCGACGTCGCGGGCCGACCCGCGCAGGAGAAGGGGCGCGAGGCGGTACGCGCCGTGGTCGCCGCCGCCGTGCGCGGAGAACCGGCCGCGCAGGACGCGCTGCGGCACATCGGTGACTGGCTGGGCATCGGCGTGGCGAACGTGATCAACCTGTTCAACCCCGGCGTGGTGATCTTCGGAGGCACGCTCACCGAGGTCTTCCCGGTCTGCGCCAGCCACGTCCGCAGCCGGATCGCGGCCAACGTGCTGCCCATCTCCCGCGACAAGGCCCGGCTGCGCGTGTCCGCGCTCGGCTACGACGCGACCTTGATCGGCGCCGCCGAACTGGGCTTCTCACCCCTCTTCGCCGACCCCCTGGGCG
>NZ_RCVK01000404.1:0-9125 GCF_003667485.1 Micromonospora sp. BL1 | reverse complement strand
GAGGTGTGGTGGGCGGCGGCGTGCTCGGTGGTGGCGTCGACGGTGGGGCGCTGGTGGACGGCGCGCCGGTGCAGGCGGTGCCGTTGAGCGTGAACGCGGCCGGGACCGGGTTCGACGCGTTGTTCCACGAGCCGTTGAAGCCGAAGTTCGCGGTGCCGCCGATGCCGATGGCCGCGTTGTAGCCGGCGTCGCGGGCGCTGACCTGCGCGCCGGACTGGCTGACCGTCGCGTTCCACGCCTGGACGACCTGCTGGCCGGCGGCGAAGCTCCAGCCGAGGGTCCAGCCGTTGACCGGGTCGCCGAGGTTGGTCACTGTCACGTCGGCGCCGAAGCCGCCGCTCCACTGGTTGGTGATCCGGTAGTCGACCCGGCAGGCGACGGCCGCCGCGGCGGCCGTCATCGTGGTGAGCGCGCCGGCCGACAGCGTGACCGCCGAGGCCGCGGCGAGCAGCGCGATCCGGCGGCGTGGGGTGGTGGGGTGCACGGGGAATGCCTTTCGCGGAGGTCAGGCACGCGACGGGGCCGGTCTGCCCGGACCGGCGGTTACGTGCCCTGACGCGACGGGCGACGTCAACACATCGACGTCGGTGATTCGGCTCCGCGCTCCGTCAGCCTAGGTCACCGCCGGACACCCCCACAAGCGCGACACAACGGTGGAGCGGCGGCCGGCGAGAAGGAATGGCCGAAACGCCGAGACAGAGCCCTCCCGGGCGACGGCGCGGCCGGGCGACGGCGCGGCCGGGCGACGGCGCGGCCGGGCGACGGCGCGGCCGGGCGACGGCGCGGTCCAGGGCCGCGAGCGGCTCAGCCCTCGACGGCGGCGGCGAGCTTCCGCGACTCCGCGTTCTCGGTGGTCTCGGTGGTCTCGGTGGTCTCGGCGGTAGCCACCGGCTCCCGGACCTGCCCCGACTTCGCGGCCTCCGCCGGCTCGACGGACTCCCCCGCCGCGGCTGGCTCCACCGCTTCGGCGGGCGACGCGGAGGCGATCGCGGCCTCGGCCGGCGCCGCGGAGGTCAGCGCCGCGTCGACGGTGGCGCGGGCCCGGCGGGCACGGCGCAGCGCCCGCACCGCCAGCCCGACGGCGACCAGCCAGGCGGCGCCGAGCAGCGCGTACACCACCACCGGCACCGAGCCGCCCACGCCGCCGGCGCTCAGCAGCGTGCGGGCGTTGGTCAGCACGATCACGCCGCCGATCACGGCACCGAGCAGCTGGGCGGGGACGATGCGGACCAGCCAGGCCGCGATGGGCGCGGCGATCAGGCCGCCGACCAGGAGCGCGGCCACAGTGGGCAACAGGAAGCCCTCGGAGCCGAGGCCGATCAGGAAGCCGATGCTGGCCGCGCCGGCCACCACGAACTCGGAGGTGTCCACCGAGCCGATGACCTTTCGGGGTTCCATCCGGCCGGAGACCAGCAGCGCCGGGGTGGCGACAGGTCCCCAGCCACCGCCGCCGGTGGCGTCGACGAAGCCGGCGACCAGGCCGAGCGGGGCGAGGAAGCGGCTACGCAGCCGGCCGGCGGCGCGGTTGGCGCGCAGCGGCCGGGAGAACCGCACCAGCAGGTACGCGCCGAGCGTGAACAGGATGGCGGCCATCCACGGCGCCGCCGCCTCGGTGGAGATGGAGCTGAGGAACGTCGCCCCGGCGAACGCGCCGATCGCGCCGGGCAGCGCGATCCGGCCGACCACCTTCCAGTCGACGTTGCCGAAACGCCAGTGCGAGACGCCCGCGGCGAGCGTGGTGCCGATCTCGGCCAGGTGCACCGAGGCGGACGCGGCGGCCGGCGCCACGCCGGCGAACAGGAGAAGCGTCGAGGAGGTCAGTCCGTACGCCATGCCGAGCGCGCCGTCGACGAGTTGCGCGGCGAGCCCGACGAGGGCGAGGACCAGCAGCTTGCGCACGAGCGCCCCCTGACTTTTCGGTATCTCCTATCAACTTGGTCGACAATGCGGCACGGAGGCGCCCCGGGTCAAGTCCCCCATCCGGTTGGTAGGAGACGCCGGACGGTGTGCCGGGGTGTGCGGAAGCTGCCGTCAGCTCCAGGCGCGCGGGTCGGCGGCCAGTTCGTTGACCCGGCCGGGCAGCGCGCCGGCGGCCACGTCGGCGATGGTGACCAGCTCGAGGATCTCCCGCTCGCTGGCCCGCAGCGCGATCCAGACGTCCTGCAACGCGCGGGCCGCACCCTGGTAGCCGAGCTGTTCCGGCCGCTGCCCGCGCACGTGCGCGAGCGGGCCGTCGATGACGCGGATCACCTCGGCCAGGGAGATCTCTCCGGCGGGCCGGGCCAGCCAGTAGCCGCCCTCGGGGCCACGCTGGGCGTGCACGATGCCGCCCCGGCGCAGTTGCAGCAGGATGCTCTCCAGGAACTTGGGCGGGATGTCCTGTGCGCGGGCGATCTGCTCGGCGGTCACCGGCCGGCTCCGCCCGGTGGTCCCCCGGTCCGCGACAGAGGCCAGCTCGGCGGCCGCGCGGAGGGCATAGTCGACCCGGGCGGAGAGACGCATACGGCCAGGTTAGTCCGCTGCCGTGCGCACCGGCCCCCCGACCCGCGCCCGGACGATCACCGGCCGGGCGTTCAGCCGCCGACGCGCCGCAGCAGCCCCTCCTGCACGGCGCTGGCGATGTGCCGGCCGTCGGTGGTGAACATCCGGCCCGTGGCCAGGCCGCGGGCGCCGGACGCGGACGGGCTCCAGCAGTCGTACAGGAACCACTCGTCGGCGCGGAACGACCTGTGGAACCACAGCGCGTGGTCGAGGCTCGCGCCGACCACACCGCCTGGCCCCCACACCTCGCCGTGCACCGACAGCACCGAGTCCAGCAGCGTCAGGTCGGAGGCGTACGTGAGGGCGCACGCGTGCAGCAGCGGATCGTCCGGCAGTTTGCCGTCCAGGCGCATCCACACCCGCTGGTGCGGTTCGGCCGGGCGGTCACCGGGGCGGACCCAGCCGGGCTCGCCGACGTAGCGCACGTCGATGGGGCGCGGGATCATCCCCCAGATGCCGAGCCGCTCCGGGTAGCGGGAGAGCCGGTCGGTCATGGTCGGCACGTCGTCCGGGCCGGGTACGTCCGGCGGGAGCGGGGCGTGGTGGTCCAGCCCCTCCTCCTGGCGCTGGAACGACGCCGACATGAAGAAGATCGGCTTGTCGTGCTGCAACGCCACCGAGCGGCGCACCGAGAAGGACCGGCCGTCGCGGACGTTCTCCACCTGGTACTCGATCGGCTCGGCCGGATCTCCGGGGCGCACGAAGTAGCCGTGCAGGGAGTGCACGGCCCGCTCCGCGTCGACGGTGCGGCCGGCCGCGACCAGGGCCTGGCCGGCGACCTGCCCGCCGTAGACCCGCTGCGGGCCCACCTGCGGGCTCATCCCCCGGAAGGTCATCTCCCCGGTACGGGCGAGGTCGAGCACCTCCAGCAGCTGGTCGACCGCCGCCTGCCCGGTCGCCACACCACTCACCGCGTCACCTTCGTTCGCGACTGCGGGGCTCGCAAACCCGGCTCACTCCTCGCGCTCACTGGAGAGCCCGGGCCGAGGCCGCATCGACGAGCGAGCCCAACTGGTGCACGCGCAGCGTGTTCGTGGAGCCCGGGGTGCCGGGCGGGCTGCCCGCCACGATCACCACGTAGTCGCCCGGGTTGGCCCGGTTGAGGCCGAGCAGCGCCTGGTCGACCTGGCGGAACATGTCGTCGGTGTGCTGGACGAACGGCATCAGGAACGTCTCCACGCCCCAGGAGAGCGCGAGCTGGTTGCGCACCTCCGGCACCGGCGTGAACGCCAGCAGCGGCAGGTCGCAGTGCAGCCGGGCCAGCCGCTTGACGGTGTCACCGGTCTGCGAGAACGCGACCATGGCCTTGGCGCCGATGGCGCGGGCGATCGACGAGGCGGCGACGGTGAGCGCGCCGCCGTGCGTACGCGGGTCGTGCTGCAGCCGGGGGACGGCGATCGAGCCGGCCTCGGTGGTGGTGACGATCTTCGCCATGGTGCTGACGGTGAGCACCGGGTACTTGCCGACGCTGGTCTCGCCGGAGAGCATCACCGCGTCCGCGCCGTCGAGCACCGCGTTCGCCACGTCGGAGGCCTCGGCGCGGGTCGGGCGCGAGTTCTCGATCATCGAGTCGAGCATCTGGGTGGCCACGATGACCGGCTTGGCGTTCTCCCGGCACAGCTGCACGGCACGCTTCTGCACCAGCGGCACCTGGTCCAGCGGCAGCTCGACGCCGAGGTCGCCGCGGGCGACCATGACGCCGTCGAAGGAGAGCACGATCGCCTCCAGGTGGTCGACCGCCTCCGGCTTCTCGACCTTGGCCAGGACGGGGCGGCGCACACCCTCCTCGTCCATGATCGAGTGGACGAGCTTGATGTCCTCCGGCGAGCGGACGAAGGAGAGCGCGACCAGGTCGACGCCGAGGCCGAGGGCGAAGCGCAGGTCCTCGGCGTCCTTGTCGGACAGGGCCGGGACGCTCACCGCGACGTTCGGCAGCGAGACGCCCTTGTTGTTGGAGACCGGGCCGCCCTCGGTGACCAGGCACCGGATGTCGTTGCCGGTGACGTCGCTGACCTCGACGGCGACCCGGCCGTCGTCGATCAGCAGGCGGTCGCCCGGCTTCACCTCCTGCGGCAGCTTGCGGTAGGTGCAGGAGACCCGCTCCTTGGTGCCCACCACCTCGTCGCCGGTGATCACGACGGAGTCGCCGGTGCGCCACTCGTGCGGGCCGTCGGCGAACCTGCCCAGGCGGATCTTGGGGCCCTGGAGGTCGGCGAGCACCGCGACCGGCTTGCCGGACGCCTCGGCCGCCTCGCGGACCAGCCGGTAGACCGACTCGTGATCCTCGTGACTGCCGTGGCTGAAGTTGAGCCTCGCCACGTTCATGCCTGCCTCGACGAGTCCCCTAATACGCTCCGGGGACGAGGTGGCGGGGCCGAGAGTGCAGACGATCTTCGCGCGGCGTGTCACGCCCATCAGGCTAGTCTCTCCTCCGGATCGGCCTCCCGGCCGACCCCTTGCGGACTGCGGAACATTTGTCCAACGACGCGCGTCAACCGCGTGGGCGGGCGGTAGGCGTACCGCACCGGGACGTCGTGTGGCGGGCATCGGCGACCGCGCGGTGAGAAATCGTACCGCTCCCCGTCACGGGTCGGCCCGGGGCACTGTGGGACCGTCGCGCCCGGCCGTCCGGCCGTCGGCGAGCACTGGGTACGCGGCAGCGAGCGGTGTCGTCGCAGGGGCGCGCGAGGAGCCTCAGCTCTCCGTCTTGACCAGCGGGAACTCCAGCGAGCCGGCCGGGCAGAGGAAGGTGAGCACCTCGACCCGGTAGAGCCCGGCCTGCACCGCCGGGTCGGCCTCCATGACGCTGCGGACGTCGTCCACCGAGCCGGTGCGGGCCAGGCCGAAACCGATCGGCGGGTCGGGTTCCCGGGCCGGGCCGTCCACGGACCCGTCCACGAGCACGATGCCGCGCCGTTGCAGCGCCCGCATGTGCTGGAGGTGCTCGGCCTGCAGCCGCTGCACGGTCTCGTCCGGCAGGGCCCGCCCGGAGGGCCCCGGGTAGAGCACGATGCACTCGTACGTGTCCAGCGCGAAGTCGAGCCGTGGCGTCGCGGCCATGCGCACCTCCTGACCACCGTCCCGCCCAGCCTCCCACGGCGGCCCGGTGCGCCGGGGCCGCTCGCCGCAACTACCAGTGCTTCGCCGCCGCGATCCGGGGAATGTCCAGGGGCCGGGGCGCAGTACCGCCCCGCGAGGCACGAACGAGCACAGGAGGACCGCGAATGGCCACCAGCACCCAGCCCGCCAAGGCGTCGGGCAGCTACCGGATCGGTGGCGACCTGCCGGTCGACCGCCTCGGCTACGGGGCGATGCAGCTCACCGGCCCCGGCGTGTGGGGTGACCCGAAGGATCCGGCCGAGGCGGTGCGGGTGCTGCGCCGCGCGTACGAGCTGGGCGTCACGTTCATCGACACCGCCGACTCGTACGGGCCGTTCGTCAGTGAGCTGCTGATCCGTGAGGCGCTGCACCCGTACGCCGACGACCTGGTCATCGCGACGAAGGCCGGGCTGACCCGCTCCGGTCCGGACGACTGGCGGCCGGTGGGCCGCCCGGAGTACCTGCGCCAGCAGTGCGAGCTGAGCCTGCGCCACCTGGGCCTGGACTGCATCCCGCTCTACCAGCTGCACCGGATCGACGCGAAGGTGCCGCTGGCCGACCAGCTCGGCGAGCTGGCGCTGCTGCGGCAGGAGGGAAAGATCCGGCACATCGGGCTGTCCCAGGTCAGCGTCGAGCAGATCGAGGCGGCCCGTGCGATCACGCCGATCGTGTCCGTGCAGAACCTCTACAACCTGGCCGACCGCAGCGCGGAGGACGTGCTGGCGCACTGCGAGCGCCACGACCTGGCGTTCATCCCGTGGTTCCCGATCGCCACCGGCAACCTGGCCCGGGCCGGCGGCCCGCTCGACGCGATCTCGACCGCACACGGCGCCAGCCCCGCGCAGCTCGCGCTGGCCTGGCTGCTGCGCCGGTCGCCGGTGATGCTGCCGATCCCGGGTACGTCGTCGGTGGCGCACCTGGAGGAGAACGTGGCGGCGGCCGAGGTGGAGCTGACCGACGACGAGTTCGAGGCGCTGGCCAAGGCCGCCTGACCCGGACGCCGCCCGGCCCTTTCGCGGAATGTGATCGAGCAACTACTGTCAGAGGGATTCTCGCGAGTGGGGGTCCGCTGTGGAGGAGTTCGACTACGTCATCGTGGGGGCCGGCGCGGCGGGGTGCGTGCTGGCGAACCGCCTCACCGAGGATCCAGGGACACGGGTGCTGCTGCTGGAGGCGGGCGGCTGGGACCGCAGCCCGTACGTGCGGGTGCCGAAGGCGTTCTCCCGGCTGATGGACGACCGGCGCACCGCCTGGCACTACCCCGCCACCATCGGGCCGGGCCGCCAGGAGATCTGGCAGCGCGGGCGGATGATCGGCGGCTCGACGTCGGTCAACGGCATGATCTGGAGCCGCGGCGCGGCCCGGGACTGGGACGCCCTCGCACCGCTGGGCTGGGGCTGGTCCGCCATGTCGCAGGTGTTCCCGCGGCTGGAGGACCACCCGCTCGGGCCCGCGCCGCACCGGGGCACGGGCGGCCCGGTGCGGCTGTCCGTCGCCACCGGCACCGACCCGCTCGCCGAGGAGATGGTGGCCACCGGCGCCGAGCTGGGCTGGCGCCGCGCCGACGACCTGGACGCCCACGACGACGAACGGATCGGCTACCCCACCGCCACCATCCACGCCGGACGCCGGGTCAGCGCCGCCGACGCGTTCCTGCACCCGGTGCGGCGCCGGCCCAACCTGACAGTCGAGGTCGGCGCCGTCGTCCTGCGGGTGCTCGTCGAGGGCGGCCGCGCCGTCGGCGTACGGGCGGCGCACGGCGGCCGGGACATCGAGTACCGGGCGGCGGGCGAGGTGATCCTCGCCGCGGGCGCGCTCGCCACACCGCATCTGTTGCAGGTCTCCGGCATCGGGCCGGCGGACACGCTGCGCGCCGCCGGGGTGCCGGTGCTGCTGGACCGGCCCCGGGTCGGCGCGGGGTTGCGCGAGCACCGGTCGATCGTGCTCCAGTACCGCCTCGCCGAACCCGGCGGCCACAACATGACCATCGGCAGCCCGCTCGGGCAGGCCCGGGCGACGCTGCGCTGGCTGCTCACCCGGGGCGGCCCGCTCGCCCTGCCGGTGCTGGACGTGGCGGCCCACCTCAAGTCCCGCCCGGAGCTGGAACGCCCGGACGCGCACCTGCTGATGGCGCCGTTCTCGGCCGCCCCGCCCCGGCCCGGCAAGGCGCTGGAACTGGAACGGGAGCCGGGTGTGATGTGCCTGGGCACCGTCACGCGGCCGGACAGCGAGGGCAGCCTGACGATCACCGACGCGGACCCGCGTACGCCGCCGGCCATCGTGGCGAACTACCTCACCACCGGGCACGACCGGCGGGTGGCGGTGGACCTGTTCCGCCGGATGCGGGAGTTCTTCGGCACCGGCCCGATCGCGAAGCGCATCCGCTCCGAGACGGTGCCCGGGACGGCGACCACTACCGACGCGGAGATCGTCGAGGCGGCCGTGGCGCGCGGCTACTGCGGCTACCACGCCATCGGCACCTGCGCGATGGGCGCCGGCGACGAGCACGTGGTCGACCCCGAACTGCGGGTACGCGGCGTGGACGACCTGCGGGTGGTCGACGCGTCGGTGTTGCCGGTGATGGTGGCCGGCTGGACCAGCGCCCCGGTGACCGCGCTGGCCTGGCGGGCCGCCGACGTGATCACGGGACGGGACGCGGGCTGAGCGACGGCCCGGCCGGACGTGCCCGGGCCTGCGCGACGGCGGGCCCGGGCACGTGTGTCAGACCGCGAAGCAGTTCGGCTGGACCGGGGCACCGGCGAGCACCTGCCGCACCGCCGTGTAAGTGGTGCCGTCCAGCACCAGCCCCAGGTGACCGACGACCCGCAGCGGGCACCACGCCTGCACCAGGATGTTCGTCGCGCCGTCGGCGAGCACGGCGTTGTCGACCGGCCGGACCAGCTCGTCCTGCCAGGTGCGCACGGTGGCCCAGCGCACCGGGCCGGGCGTGTCGTCCCCGGCGTTGAGGTCGGCCAGGAAGCTCGACCCGATGGTCATCTGCTGGCAGGCGATCACACCGGCGCAGCTGCCCAGCCCGAGGACGGCGACCAGGTTCGCGACGTAGGTGCCGTACTGCGGGCTGCCCAGGCTGACGTACTGGTCGACGGTGCCCGCGCCGCCGAGGTACTTGACGTACCAGCGGCTGACCAGGCCGCCCTCGGAGTGGCCGACCAGGTCGACCCGGGCCGCGCCGGTGGCGGCGCGCACCCGGTCCACGTAGGACGACAACGCCCGGGCGGACTCGCGGATGTCGCCGAGGCCGAGGTTCGGCAACTGGAAGATCGAGACCCGGTAGCCGTCGGCGCGCAGCCGGGCGGCGATCGGCTCGTACGCGATGGAGATTCCACTCAGGCCACCGACCACGATCACCGGGTCAGCGGCCGCGGCGGCGGCCCGTTCCGCGGCGGTGGCGACGGTGGCGGTGGCCGACGGGGCGGCGGGTTCGGGGGCGGCGGCCTGGGCGGCGGCCGGGACGAGCAGGACGG
>NZ_RCVK01000337.1:0-9159 GCF_003667485.1 Micromonospora sp. BL1 | reverse complement strand
GGAGGGTCAGGTCAGGGCGGTCAGGGTTTTGGCGTAAGGGGCGGGGACGAAGTTGTCGCCGCCGGGGGTGAACACGTCGGAGGTCGCCGCCGCCTGCCAGGCGGTGTCGGGCAGCGCCGCCACCAGGGCGCGGACCACCGGGGCGTCGCGCCACTGGTCCTGCTGGGCGAGCAGGCTCAGCGCGACCACCGACTCCTCCACCTCGCCCACGCACTCGAACGGCTTGTGCCCGTCGATGCCGAGCAGCTCCCGGTAGCCGGGGATCTGCGTCTCGTCGGCCAGCAGGTCACCGCCGAAGATGCCGGTCAGCCGCTCCCGGGGCATGAACGGTGCCATGGCCAGGAACACGAACCGGCACTTCGGGCAGTCGCGGCACCAGCGCTCGCTCGCGTCCCGCAGCTTGAACGCCGCGTTGCAGCTGGTCACCACCGCGTCGTACCGGTCGATCTCGGCGAACAGCCGGGCGATGTGCAGCTCGGACAGGGAACGCAGCAACGAGAAGTACGGCTCGGTGAGCCCGGCGTGCTCGCCCAGCGCCGCGCGCAGCAGCCCTTCCGCCTCGACGCCCTTGGACCACTGGTGGTTGATCTCGTGGCCGTTCCAGATCAGGTTCGGGTCGGACGCGGAACGCTCGTTCGACATCACCACCGGGCCGAGCCCGTGCAGGACGGCGGTCGCCACGGCGATCAGCGAGTTGATCGCGGTGACCGGGATGTGCCCGTTGCGCGCGCCGGCGGCGTTCAGCTCGAACAGCACCGGGTCCAGCCGCCGCCGGGCGGCCAGCGGCACCAGGTCCGACGCCTCGTTCACCGACACGATCACGTGGTTCGGGTTGACCGAGAACGGCACCGGGTCGAGGCCGGCGCGGCGCAGCGCCTCCAGCGTGACGATGGAGTCCTTGCCGCCGCCCACCGCCGACAGCGGACGGCGGTCGGAGTTGTCCACCGGCACGGCCGGGTCCACCGTGCCGGACGGCACCTGGGGACGCAGTTCCAGCACGTGCGGCAGCTCGTTGCGGTACGCGTACTCGGCGAGGCCCTTGGTGTAGACGGCGGTGACCAGCTCGACGGCGGCGGCGCCCAGCGGCGCGGGCAGCACCAGCCGCGGCGGCGCGGCGGCCTTGTAGTAGCTGACGCCGGCGACCACGTGCAGCAGCTCCAGCACCCGGGCCAGGGTGGCCGCCGTGGCGTCGGAGACGGGCTCGGCCGGCAGCGGAAGCGTGATCACCTCGGTGAACCGCTGCTCGCCGTCGGGACCGGTCAGGGCGTAGTCGAACAGGACCTCGCCGGTGGCGAAGTCGATCGAGTAGGACGGGAAGGTGAAGGCGTCCATCCGCCGCAGCTGCTCGTTGGGCACACGCCATACTAGGCCCTGGTTCGTCCGTCCGTGTCCGGCTGGGCCGGACCCTGCCCGCCGTGCGTCGACCGAGTCCGAGGAGAGCCCGTGCGCCTGTCTGATCTGCGCGGACGTCATGTCGCCGTCTGGGGCGCCGGCCGCGAGGGCCGGGCCGCGGTGACCGCGATCGCCGCGCACGGGCCGGCCGGCCTGGTCGTCGTCGACGACAGCGCCAACTTCCTCACGCTGCCCTGGGACGGTCCGCTGGCCGCCGCGGCGCCGCTCGTCACCGGCGAGGAGGGCTTCGAGCGCCTGGCCGCCGCCGACGTGGTGGTCCGCTCGCCGGGCGTGCCGAACACCCATCCGTGGATGGTGGAGCTGCGCCGCCGGTCCGTGCCCGTCACGCAGGGCAGCGCGCTGTGGATGGCCGACCACGCGGACCGGACCGTCGGGGTGACCGGCAGCAAGGGCAAGAGCACCACGTCCAGCCTGATCAGCCACCTGCTCACCGCGATGGACCGGCCGAACGTGTTCGGCGGCAACATCGGGGTGCCGCTGCTGGACCTGCCCGAGGCGGAGCTGTACGTGCTGGAGCTGTCCAGCTACCAGTGCTCCGACCTGACCGACTCGCCGCGGGTGGCGGTGGTGACCGCGCTGTTCCCCGAGCACCTGGACGCGCACGGCGGCGAGCGCGAGTACTACCGGGACAAGCTGAACCTGATCGCGCACGGTCCGCACGCCGTCGTGGTCAACGGCGCCGACCCTCGCCTGGCGGCCGAGCTGGGTGACCGGGCGGCGGTACGCGCCGGCTCGCCGGACACCACGCACGTGGCCACCGGACCGGACGGCGCACAGTGGTTCCACCTGCGGGACACGCCGCTGTTCCCGCGCGCGGTGCTGCCGCTGGTCGGCCGGCACAACGAGGGCAACCTCTGCGTCGCGCTGGCCGTGCTGGACGCGCTCGGCGTCGACGTGGTGGCGCGCAGGGACAGCCTCGCCGTGGCGGTCGCCGAGTTCCAGGGCCTGGCGCACCGGCTCACCGAGATCGCCGACCCGTCCGGGCTCACGTTCGTCGACGACACGCTCGCCACCAGCCCGTACGCGGCCATGCACGCGATCGACGCGTACGAGGGACGGCCGCTGACCGTGATCGTCGGCGGCGCCGACCGGGGGCTGGACTACAGCCCGCTGCGCGCGCACCTGGCCGGCCGGGAGATCACCGTGATCGGTGTGCCGGACAGCGGCCCCCGCATCGTGGACGCGCTGTCCGGGCTGCCGTCGGTGCGTACCGAGCTGGCCGACGACCTGGTCGCCGCCGTCGGGCTGTCCCGCAAGCTGACCCCGGCCGGGGGTGTGGTGCTGCTGTCCCCGGCGGCGCCGAGCTACGGCCGGTTCCGCAACTTCGAGCACCGCTCCGAGGTGTTCGCGCAGGCGGTGGCCGACACCGCCCGCTGAGCGGCGCCGGCCGCCCGCGCGGCGCTGCCCGCTCGGTCAGCCGCGTTCCGCCCGGGCGTCCCGGTGCGGCGACGGCTCGGCCGACAGGATCGCGTCGAGGGACTCCGTGGGCGCGGACCGGTCGACCGGCTCCCGTTGCGCGGGCGCGACCTCCGTGGGCCCGGTCTCGGCAGGCCCCGCCTCCGGTGCGGTGCGGGCCGCCCGCGTCTTGACCGGCGTCCAGGCGAACGCGAGCGCGCCGCCGACGAGCGCCAGCAGCATGCCGATCAGGAACCCGCCCAGGTTCGAGGTGAGCCAGGAGACCAGCCCGAGCACGAGGGAGAGCACCGCGTAGAAGACGCGTTGCTGCGGCGTGGTGATCAGCAGCACGCCACAGATGACCAGGATGGCCGGGACCAGGTACGCGGCCAGCCCTTGCGGCCCGACGTGCAGCAGCACCCCGAGCGGTGCGCGCAGCGTCACGAGCATCTCCGCGCCGCCGAGCGCGATGAGCAGCCCGGCGGTGAACGGCCGCGCCCGGCGCCAGCGCCGCCAGCGTGTGCGAACGCCGGCGGCGGGCGCCGCGTGCTGTCCTGCGGTCACGTCAGCACCCTTCGGAGCTGAAGCCCATGCGCAGGTTGGGCAGCGTGAAGACGGCGGCGGTGGTGGCGTAGTTGTTCTGCCGCAGGTTGGTGATGGTCACGGTGTCGGCCTGCTGGGCGAACACGCCCGGGTTGCCCTTGACCCCGGGGACCTTGTCGACGGTGCTGGCGTCCTGCCCGACGTCGATGTTCTTGAAGGACGCGTTACCGGCGATCTCGTCGCCGTCGACCACGAGCGTGCGGGCGGTCACCGGCTTGCCGGAATTGCCGGCGGTGATCCGCAGGTTGGTCCCGCCCAGGTTGATGCTCTGGCAGAGATTGGTCAGCTCGGCCTTGTCGATGGCCGAGACGATCACGAGCACCTGCCCGCCGGTGTCGCCCTGGTTGGGGCTGTCCGGGATCATCTGGTCGAGCGTGGCGAACTGCTCGAACCCGGTGCCCTCCAGCTTGTCGGCGGTGACCGTGAACGGCATGCCCGAGATGGCGAACTGCGCGCCGAGCACACCCTGCGCGGTCAGCACCACCATGCCGGCCGCGCCGGCCGCCACGGCGCCGAACGTGACGGCGAACCGGCGCCAGCGCACGCCGCTTCTCGGTTGATCGGTCTCGATCTGCTCGATCTGCTCCGGCATGCCGGGCCCCTTTCGAGATCAATTCACCTGCGACGATGTGAATTGGCTTCGCAGGATGTATGCGCCGAGGGGCGCAGGCCGAAGTTACCGCTGAGTAAAGGGGCGGTCAACTGCCTGTAGCAGATCGTTGAGCGGCATTTGCCAAAAGCGGCCAAAGTGAAAAACCGCTGCGGTTTTCCATCGCTCAGGGCTGGCCGGGCGCGCAGGGCGCGGTGGTGGCCGGGCCGTCGTCCGCCCGGTCCGCCCGGGCGACGCGGCCCGCCTCCCGCGGGCCGAGGAACGGCGCGGTGGCCGCGTACGTGAGTGCCGGCAACAGCAGCGGCAGCTCCTCGGCCCGCCCCTGCGCCACCCGCTCACGGACGGTGGCGTGGATGCCCCCGACCACAGTGGACAACAGTGCGTCCCGGTCCACGTCGGCCGGATCCGGCCCGGCGCCGGCGAAGAACCGGCGGAAGCTGCGCAGCAGCGCGTCGCGCTCCCGGCGGGCCTCCGGGCCCGCCGCGTCCACCTCGACCAGTGCCATCCGGGCGAAGGCGGGCACGCTCGCCAGCACGTCGAGCAGCGTGCGCAGCGCCGCCCGGGCGGCCTCCGGCCACGCCGGGCCGGCGTCGCGGTACGCGTGCTCCATCAGCTGCGACACCACGGCGATGCCGTGCCGGTACGCGGCCAGGAACGCGTCCTGCTTGCCGCTGAACAGCGCGTAGAACGCGGGCCGGGTGACCCCGGCGGCGTGGCAGATGTCGCTGACCCGGGCGTTGTCGTACCCCCGGGTGGCGACCTCCCGGACCAGCCCGTCGAAGAGGCGGTCGCGCTGGGTCGCCGCCACCTCCTCGGCCGGCACGCGCCGCGGGCCGCGCTTGATGGCGCGGTCCGGGTCGCGGCCGTGGCGGGCGCCCGGCAGGGGCACGGGTGCCGGCGACGGCGGGCTCGGGACTGTCACTCATCGACCTTTCTTGATGCGTTGACTTTACGACCCTCCGGGGTTTATAACTTTCGACACGCTCAGTTCACGCCTCGTCACCGCTGGTGATCTCTCCTGATCGGTCACCCGAAACGCGTCGAAGGAGGGCCGGATGGCTGCCATTATCGCCGCGCGGACCCGTCCCCCCAAGACCGGAGAGAGCCAGGTGACGCGGCGACGCCGCACTGCGCCACGCCGCCCGGCCCGCTGAGGCCGCACCGGCGCACCACCACCGGCGGCCCCATCCCGGCCGCCGCACCCACCGGCTCCGTCCGCTCCGGACGCCGCCGGCACCGTTTCCTGTCCCACCGCCGGAAGGAACAACCATGCCCAGGTACGGACGTATCGGCGCGGGCCTCGCCGCCCTGACGCTGCTGACCGGTCTGGTCGGCGCCGCCCCCGCCGCCGCCGCACCCACCACCTCGCTCGCCAGCGCCGTGCTGACCTACCCGACCGTCGCCGGCACCGCCGTGTCGGTGGGCGACGTCATCCAGGCCAGCCTGCGCAGCGGCACCAACGCCACGTTCTACAACTCGACCAGCGGCACCACCGGCATCAAGTGCGCCGCGTCCAGCTTCAGCGCCAAGGTGCTGACCAACCCGACCGCTCCCGGCACCGCGACCGAGAGCCTGACCGCGCAGTCGTTCTCCAGCTGCACGACGAACGTCTTCGGCACCACCGGCGTGCAGAGCGTGACGGTCAACAACCTGCCCTACACCACCTCGGTGACCAGCGCCGGCGTGGTCAAGATCTCCGGGACCGCGGCGGCGCCGATCCAGAGCACCGTCGTGCTCAACTCGCTGCTCGGCGCGATCACCTGCGTCTACCGGACGAGCACGAACTCGCTCACCGGAACGGCGTCCAACGCCACCAACTCGATCAGCTTCACCAACCAGCCGCTCACCAAGTTCTCCGGTCCGTCGCTCTGCTTCGGCACCGCGTACTTCACCGCGACGTACTCGCCGGTGAGGGACACCAGCAAGACCGGCAGCCCGGCGGTCTACGTCAACTGACACCCGGCTCTCGGGCCGGTGCGCGGCGATTCGCCGGGCACCGGCCCGCGCGCCGGTTCAGCCGGCCGTCAGCGTCATGTGCAGCGCGCGCATCGACCGCAGCGCCGACCGGATCTCCTGGAGGTAGCGGCCCGGCGTCAGCGTCGGCTCCGGTACGTCGACCGCGGCGCGCGCGGCCGGGTCCACCCCGACGGTCTCGATGCCGCACCCGTACGGCACGGCGAGTGTCCGCAGCGCGTCGCAGTGCTGGAACGGCACGTAGATCGGGGCGGTCACCATCAGCACCGGGTCGTCCGCGCGCAGCCGCACGTGCTCGGCCCAGAACCGCTGCGTGTCGGCGGTGTGCGCGCGACGGCGGTCCGGTTCGCTCGACGGCGCGGCGAGCACCCGTACCGGCGGCAGCCCGGCCGGCCGGTAGGTGCGCGAGGACCAGGACCGGTGCGGATGACCGGCCGGCTCGCCGCGCTCGTCGTCCGGCTCGTCCACCCCGAACGCCAGCCGCACACCGGCGTCGAGGACGTCCACCTCGGTGGCGCAGCCGGACAGTCCGGCCGCGTCGAGCACCCCGGACTCGGCCGCGGAGAGCGGCCGGAAGCTGCCCAGCACCGCCAACTCGCCGGTCACCTCGGCCGCGCTCCGGGCCAGCACCGCCGCGTACGCGGTGCGCCGCAGGCAGGCGTGCGCCAGCCCGCCGAGCACCAGCAGGTGCGCGTACCCGGATCGGGCCGGCGCGACGGCGCGGACCAGGCCCAGCTCGGCGGCGGCGCTCAGCACCAGCCCGGCGGTGGTCGGATCGAACGCCGGCTCGCGGGCGTCCGGGCGTTCCCGTCCCTGCCGGAAGTCCCAGCGGCGGGCGGAGAACGCGTCCAGCCCGGCCAGCACCGCCGTCAGGTCGCCGCCCGGCCAGTCACCGCCGAAGTGCGCCACGAGACGCCGCACCGGCGCCGACTCCACCCAGGACCCGACCTCGGCGAGGAGCCGCTCCCGCGTCGTCCCCGCCGCGCCGCCCGGCAGCGTCACCCGATCCGTCCGCACCCGGCGGATGCTACCGCCGGGCCGACTCGCGCAGTGCCGGTTGTCCCGGCCCCGGTCGTGGTGGGAACGTGCGGGGATCCACCTCCGCTGAAGGGTGCGCCGATGACCTCCGACGACCTGCTGGCCCGGCACCGGGCCGTGCTCCCGTCCTGGATGCCGCTCTACTACGCCGAACCGCTGGAACTGGTGACCGGTTCCGGCCGCCGGGTCACCGACGCGGCCGGCCGGACCTATCTGGACTTCTTCGGCGGGGTGCTGACCACGATGGTCGGTCACGACATCCCGGAGATCCGCGAGGCGGTCGAACGGCAGCTGCGTACCGGCCTCGTGCACACCTCGACGCTCTACCTGATCCGTCAGCAGGTCGAGCTGGCCGAGAAGATCGCCCGGCTCTCCGGCATCCCCGACGCCCGCGTCTTCTTCACCAACTCCGGCACCGAGGCGAACGAGGCCGCGTTGCTGGTCGCCACGAATCACCGGCGCTCGCACCAGATCCTCGCGGTGCGCAACAGCTACCACGGCCGGTCGTACGCGACGATGGGCGTCACCGGCAACCGCGGCTGGTCGGCCAGCGCGCTGAACCCGTTGCAGGTGGCCTGGCTGCACTCCGGTGAACGGCTGCGCGGGCTGCTGGCCCGGCTCGACGCGGCCGACCGGGTCGACGCGGCGGTCGAGGACCTGCGCGAGGTGCTCGCCACCCAGACCGCGGGCGACGTGGCCTGCCTGATCGCCGAGCCGGTCCAGGGCGTGGGCGGCTTCGTGCACGGCCCGGACGGGCTCTTCGCCGCCTGGAAGAAGGTGCTCGACGAGCACGGCATCCTGCTGATCAGCGACGAGGTGCAGACCGGGTGGGGCCGTACCGGCGAGCACTTCTGGGGCTACCAGGCGCACGGCGTGACACCGGATCTGCTCACGTTCGCCAAGGGCATCGGCAACGGCTTCGCGCTCGCCGGGGTGGTCGGCCGGGCCGAGGTGCTGGAGTCGGTTCCGGCGATCAGCTTCTCCACGTTCGGCGGCAACCCGGTCTCCACCGCCGCCGGCAACGCGGTGCTCGACTACCTGCTCGACCACGACCTCCAGGCCAACGCCGCCCGGGTCGGCGCGATCCTCGGCGACGGCCTGCGCGCCGCCACCGCCGGGCTGGAGCAGGTCGCCGAGGTGCGCGGCAAGGGCTTGATGCTCGCCGTCGAGTTCGTCCACCCGGGAACCGTCGAGCCGGACGCGGCGCTGACCACCCGCGTGTTCGAGGCGTGCCGGGCCGGCGGCCTGCTGGTCGGCAAGGGCGGCCTGTACGGCAACGTGATCCGGATGGGCCCGCCGCTGACGCTCACCGAGGACGAGGCCCGGGAGGGTCTGGCGATCATGGTCGACGCGATCCGCGCCTCGATCGAGGCGTGACCGTCAACCCGGTCGGCGTCGTCCCACCCGTCCGGACCTGAGCAGCCGCAGCAGACCCGCCCCGGCCAGGTACGCCACCAGCGCCGGGGCGGGCAGGCCCAGCGGCTCCGGCGCGGTCTTGGGCGCGAGGCTGTTCAGCAGCAGGCCGACGAGCACGCCCGCGTACCCGGCCACGGCCAGACCGGCGCGCAGCCGCCGTCGGCCCGTCCCGGCCGGCCCGGTCGCGGGCGGGCGGCGGGTGCGGGCCTCGACCGGCCCGAAGACGGCGACCAGCACGGCCAGCACCGCGGCCAGCGCGAGCAGCCACGGTACGCGCCACGCCCACCAGGCCGCCGAGCCGACCGGGGGAGTGGGCAGCACGCCGAGCGCGTCCAGCAGGCCGACGAGCAGCACCGCGGCGGTCAGGTGCCAGAGGAAGAGCGTGAGCACCACCGCGTTGACCGCGAGCACCGCCTGCCAGGGGCCGGACCGGCGCAGCCGGCGCCCGGCCGGGCGCCGCAGCAGCAGGATCAGTCCGAGCTGGGTGGCGGCCGCGGCCATCAGCGCCAGGCTCGGCGGCGCCGCGTTGTCCAGCCGCTCGCCCGGTATGTGGAGCATCGCCACCGGGTACGGCCCGACCGCCGTGAGCAGCACCAGCGCGACCAGCCCGCCGCCGAGCAGGAGCGCGCCGGCCCGGCCGGACAGCGGCAGCCCGCGGCGGAACAGGCCGCGCGGTCCGGCGCCCGCCGTAGTGGAGGCGGTCGCCGGAC
>NZ_RCVK01000402.1:0-9188 GCF_003667485.1 Micromonospora sp. BL1 | reverse complement strand
CGACGAGGGCGACCGGCCGGAACGCAAGGGCCCGCGCCGGCTGCGCAAGGGCGGCCCCGGCCGGCGTCCCGACGACGAGTCCGACGAGGAGCCCGAGGAGGAGGTGCCGCCGGTCCCGGTGCGCCGCCCCCTGGCGCTCACCGTCGCCGGCTTCGCGGCGCTGCTCGGCGTCGGCCTGGTGCTGGGCGCGCAGACCTCGGGCCCGGGGCACCGGCTGCCGTTCGCCGCGATCATCTTCGGCGTACAACTGCTGTTCGTGCTGGCCTGGACGATGGCCATGCGGCCGCCCGCGCTGCTCGTCGTCGCGCTCGTCAGCGCCGCGACGGCGGTGATCGCCGACGTCGCCGCCGTGCAGTCGGACATCGCCGGCCTGGCCCCGCTCGGCTACGCCGCCGCGGCCGGGTTCCTGCTCGCCGTGCTGGGACAGCTCGTACGGCGGGTGGACCGGGTCCGGGTGACCGACTCGCTCGGCGGCACCCTGCTCATCGTGGTGGGTGTGGTCGCCTTCGCCACGCTCGTCGTGCTCAGCCGGATCCCCAAGGGCACCCAGGCGATCACCGTCTGCCTCACCGCCGCCGGGGTGGCGTTGCTCGTCGCCCGGCTCACCGACGCGATCGCGCCGTGGCCCCGGCTCGCCCCGCAGGTGCCGCGCGGCGCGGCGGGCGTGGTCGCCGGCGCCATGCTCGGCACGCTCACCAGCGCCGTGCTCGGCAGCTACCTGGTCGGTTTCACCCCGACCAGCGCCGCCCTGGTCGGGGTGGTCAGCGCGGCCACCGCCGTCCTGGCCGACCTCGCCGTCGGGTACGCCGAGGCGGGCCGGCTGATGGCCGGTGAACCGCCGACGATGTGGGTGGCCCGGCACATGCAGGGGCCGCTGGGCGGGTTCGCGCTGGCCGCGCCCGCCGCGTACGCCATGTGCGTGCTGTTCCTCTGACGCGGTTGGGGAGGATTCGCCTCGGGTAAGTACGGTTGCGCCGCGAGGCGCGGTGACGGCGGCGAGGACTGGAGGCGGCGTGGCAGAGGCGTATCCGGCGGAGGGCCGACCCCGGCGACGGGGCCGGAAGGTGCTGATCGGCTTCATCGTCCTGCTGCTGGTGCTGGCCGGTCTGCTCGTCGTCGCCGACCGGGTCGCCGCCGGGGTGGCCGAGCGCGCCATCGCCGACCAGGTCCGGCAGGAGATCGCCAAGCAGGACGCGCAGTCCGCCGCGCCGCAGGTCGAGGTGGGTGGCTTCCCGTTCCTCACCCAGGTGCTCGACGGCCGGTACGAGCGCATCTCGATCCAGCTCACCGACGTGCGCGGCGACGTGCAGGGCGACGCGGTCGAGGTGCCGAAACTCGACGTGGACGCGCGCAACGTGACCGCCTCGCTGGACACGCTGCGCTCGGGCCGGGGCGACGTGGTGGCCGAGAGCGTGGACGGGCGGGGCACCGTCACCTACGAGAGCCTGGCCAAGCTGCTGGACCGCCCCGGGCTGACGCTGGGCGAGCGCAACGGCAAGCTCGCGGTCACCGCCCCGGTGGACGTCCTCGGCATCAAGCTCACCGTCAACGGCACCGCCGACGTCACGGTGGCCGGCAACAAGGTGGCGCTGCGCTTCAACGACCTCACCGCCGACGGCCTGCCGAACGTGCCGCTGGCCCGGGCCGCGCTGACCCGGTACGCGCAGGGCATCTCGATCGACGTGCCGCTGCCGGAGTTGCCGTTCCAGCTCAACCTGCGCAAGGTGGAGCCGAAGCCGGAGGGCCTGGTGGTCACGGCGGACGCGGCGAACGTGCCCATCAACTCCGCCGGTTGAAAGCCCGTCCCTGTCCCGGATGCTGGTCGGCCTGGTGGCGGCTGTCGCCCCGGCTGGTAATCTCCCTGCCCATGGGGACCCACCTCACCAAACGGCGCGCGGTCGACCTGTGCCGCGTGGCCACCTGCCTGTGTTGCCCCGTCATCTGACGGCGGGGCTGTCTCCGGCCGCCTGAACGGCGGTCACCAGGGTCCACGAACCTTCCCCGGTTCCCCCTCCCCAACGCCCGGCAGCGGCGCCGTCGCACGTACCCGTGATCCGTTCCTAGCTCAGGGTCCGCGTGTGGTGCGACAACCATCGGCATCGATTTCCACGCGCAGACTCACCAAACCATCCTCACCAGGGAGTGATCTGATGAGTCGCGACACCGCACTCGTCTCGGCCGAGTGGGCCGAGAAGAACCTCGGCGCCCCGGGCGTCGTCTTCGTCGAGGTCGACGAGGACACCTCGGCCTACGAGACCGGGCACATCGCCGGCGCCGTCAAGCTCGACTGGCGCACCGACCTCCAGGACCAGGTCCGCCGGGACTTCGTGAACAAGAGCCAGTTCGAGGCGCTGCTGTCCGACCGGGGCATCGCCAACGACGACACCGTGATCCTGTACGGCGGCAACAACAACTGGTTCGCCGCGTACGCGTACTGGTACTTCAAGCTCTACGGCCACGGCGACGTGAAGCTGCTCGACGGCGGCCGCAAGAAGTGGGAGCTGGACGCCCGTCCGCTCGTCACCGACGTGGCGGAGCGGCCGAAGACGCAGTACGTCGCGCAGGAGCCGGACACCTCGATCCGCGCGTTCCGCGACGAGGTGGTCGCCGCCATCGGCACCAAGAACCTGGTCGACGTGCGCAGCCCCGACGAGTTCGCCGGCCGGCTGCTCGCCCCCGCCCACCTGCCGCAGGAGCAGGCGCAGCGGGCCGGCCACATCCCGACCGCGATCAGCGTCCCGTGGTCGAAGGCGGCCAACGAGGACGGCACGTTCAAGTCCGACGACGAGCTGCGCAAGATCTATGCCGACGCCGGGCTGGACGACAGCAAGGAGACGATCGCGTACTGCCGGATCGGCGAGCGCTCCTCGCACAGCTGGTTCGTGCTCCAGGAGCTGCTCGGGCACCGCAACGTGAAGAACTACGACGGTTCCTGGACCGAGTACGGCTCGCTCGTCGGGGTGCCGGTGGCGCTCGGCGACGAGCCGGGGGAGGCCTGATGACCGCCGCCTCCGCCGCCTCGACGGCTGCCGCCGGCTGCGCCGCGCCGGACCAGTCCGCCCCCCTCCCGGCGAGCCTGGACCTGGAGAAGGAGACCGTGATCACCGGCCGCGTGCTGGCCGAGTCCGGTGAGGTCGTGCCGGGCGCGTACGTGCGCCTGCTCGACTCGACCGGTGAGTTCACCGCCGAGGTGGTGACCTCGGCGGCCGGGCAGTTCCGGTTCTTCGCCGCGCCGGGCTCCTGGACGCTGCGCGCGCTGTCGCGCCACGGCAACGGCGACACCGCCGTGTCCGCGGCCCGCGGGATCAACGAGGTGACCGTCTCGGTCGCCGCCTGACCCACGCTGGAGATCGTGGCCCGCCGCCCACCCGGGTGGCGGGCCACGAGCCGTTCCGGCGACTGTGCGCCTCGGCAGTGGCTGGCAGGCTGGACGGCGGTGCGTCCCGGACGCGCCGGAGGGGGATCAGGTGCCCGACGACGCCGCTGCCCACGCCCGCCGCTATCTGATCGACTTCATCGACGGCAACCGGGGCGAGGAGGTCGCCCGCGAACTCCGGCGCACCGACGCGTCCGGCCGGCGGCGCCCGTTCGACGTCTCGGTCGCCAGCCTCGACACCGACCTGTCGTTCCTCACCAAGCGGGCCACGCTCGTCACGGCCAAGCTGGTCCTGTCCCAGCCGGGCGGCGAGCACTGCTACCTCGCCCACCGGGAGATCTGCAAGGTGTGCGGCGAGGACCCGGACCGCTGCGGCCGGGACTGCCGGTACGGGGACATCCGGATCGACGAGCTCTTCGCCGAGTGCGACGACCTGGACCGCCTCGGCGCGTACCTGCGGGACTGCGCGCCGCTGCTGGAGCTGGGGCAGCTCGTCTACTTCCCGCAGACCTTCCGCCGCAGCCACCTGGAGTCGCGCGCGCCGGACGCCCAGTCCACCTCGTCGCCGTTCAACAGCGTCGGCCAGATCGAGCTGGGCGACAACCCGGACCGCACGCTCGACCTGATCGTCAAGGGGCACCGGGTCGTCGACGTGCCGAGCGGGGATCCGGTGAAGGCGCGGCTGGTCACCCCGCTGCTCCAGCTCGACCTGCCGATGCTGGAGGGAACCTCGCTGCGGGACTACTGCGCCATCCTGACCCAGGAGGGTGACGCGCTCGCCGCGACCCAGGCGTACCTGCGGGGCCGGATGCTGGAGGTCGACACCGATCCGGACCGGGCGCTCGTGCAGCTCGCGAAGCTCGACGCGGAGATCCAGGAGGGGGTACGGGCGGCCCGGGCCGAGGTCGCCCGGGTGTCCCGGCGCTCGGGCGTACAGGCCGCCGGCGCGGCGGTGGCGACGGTCGCGGCGACCCTGGTGGCGGTCGAGGGCACGCATCTGGCGCCGGTGCTCGGCATGCTGGGCGCGGGCGGCTTCTTCTCCGCCGTGCTCGCCGCCGACCAGTACGCCGACCGTCGCGGCGAGCTGCGGCAGCGTCCCTTCTACCTGCTGTGGCTGCTGTCCCGCCGGTCGGTGCCGGTCTGAGCGAGGGTGCCGAGGCGCGGCCGGGCAGCTCGCCGACGCGTGACACCATGGCGGGGTGACTGCCGTCGAGACGGGTTACGCCCCGCCCACCCCGCCCGGCCGGCCCGGCCCCGGCGGCCGACGCCGGCTGCGCTGGCTGACGGTCGCCACCGTCGCGTGGGCCGTGCTGCTCGCGGGTCTGACCTGGTGGTCGGTGCGCACTGATGCGCCGACGGTCAAGGAGCAGCGGTCGCTGGACCAGGCCGCCCCGGTGGTGGACCGGGCGATCGGTGCGTTGACCGCCGCGGTCGGCACCGCGGGCGTACCGGCGCTCCTGCCCGACCGGCTGGAGCGCGGCTGCCGGATCACGCCGATGGACGACGGCGCCACGCTGGAACGCGGCGTCGAGGTGGCGATCGGCGGCGGCGACGTACGCGAGGTGCTGCGCGGCATCGCCGACCGGCTGCCGTCGGGCTGGCGGGCCGGTGTGTCGACGCTCGACGGCGAGCCGCTGCTGCGCGCCGACGCGGGCGAGTTCGTCACGGTCGAGGGCCGCTCCGGTGGCCCGGGCCGGGTGCTGCTCACCGCGGCCACCGGCTGCCGCCCGACGGGTTCCGGCTACCGGGCACCGTCCGCCGACGCCGCCGCCGAGTCGGCGGTGCTGGCGTCGGCGCTGGGCCGGTGGGGCGGGGCCACCGGGCCGGTCCAGGTGCTCGCCGCGCCCTGCCCGGGCGGCGGGACCGCCCGCACCGCCCGGTCCGAGGCGGCCGCGCCGGCCGATCAGTCGCTGGCCGCCGCGTTCGGCGGCGGCGCCGCGCCGGTGGTGGACTCGGCAGACGCGTACGCGCGCCCGGGCGACCCGGCGGTGCTGGCGCAGCGGGCCGGGGAGCGGGTCCGGGTCGCGGTGACCAAGCCCTGCCCTGCTTGACGTCAGCCGGCGGGCAGGGTGAGCGCCGGTGGCGCCGGCTGTTCATCGTGCGGCCCCCGGCTGCGGCCCAGCGCGTCCACCCGGCCCCAGCGGCCCGGGATGTCGAGCAGTTCCACCCGGCCCATCCCGGGCGGCACGGCCGGGTCGATGATCAGGTGATCGCCCTGCGGTTCCAGGCCCAGGATCACCCGTAGCAGCAGCAGCGGTGTGCCGGCGGACCACGCCTGCGGGCTGCACGCGGTGGGGTACTCCACCGGGTAGTCGGTGAGGGCGCGTTCGTAGCCGGCGAACACCTCGGGCAGCCGACCGTCGAAGTAGTGCGACGCGCTGAGCAGGGCGTCGCAGATCCGGCCGGCCTCCTGCCGGAAGCCGTACCGCCACAGGCCCCAGGCGATGATCGAGTTGTCGAACGGCCACACCGTGCCGACGTGGTAGCCGACCGGGTTGTACCGGCCCTGGTCGTCGGCGAGCGTCCGCACGCCCCAGCCGGAGAACAGGCGCGGGCCGAGCAGGTGGGCGGCGACGGCGGGGGCCCGGGACTCGTCGACGATGCCGCTCCACAGCAGGTGGCCGATGTTGGAGGTGAGCGCGTCCACCTGGCGGCCCCTCGGGTCGAGCGCCAGCGCGTAGTACTCCCGGTCCGGGATCCAGAAGTCGCGGTTGAACCGCTCCTTCAGCGCCGCCGCCTCGTGTTCCAGCCGGTCGGCGTACGTCGGGTCGTTCCAGTAGGTGCGGGCCAGGCGGGCGCCGCGCAGCTTCGCGTCGTACGCGTACCCCTGGAGTTCGCAGGTGGCCCGGGGGAACTCGGGCAGTCGCCCGTCGGCGTAGGAGATGGCGTCCGGCGAGTCCTTCCAGCACTGGTTGGGCAGCCCGGTCTCCGGGTTGCGGGACATGTACCAGACGTAACCGGTGCCGAGCAGGTCGCCGTACGTGTCCAGCCAGGTCAGCGCTGCCCGGGTCTCGTGTTCCAGCTTGCGGACCAGGTCGGCGTCACCGGTCCACCTCTCGTACTCGTCGAGCAGGATCACGAACAGCGGTGTGGTGTCGGCCGCGCCGTAGTACGGCGAGTGCGGCTGCTCCTCGAACCCGGCGCTCTCGCCGTAGCGCAGCTCGTGCAGGATCTTCCCGGGTTCCTCGTCCCGGAAGTCGTCGACCCGGCTGCCCTGGAGGCCGGCGAGCATGACGATAGTGGGCTTGACCAGCTCGGGCAGGAACGGCAGCACCTGGAGCGAGGTGAAGATGCTGTCCCGGCCGAACAGTGTCATGAACCAGGGCAGGCCGGCGGCGAGCAGCCGGACGCCGAGCGTGATCGACTCGTACCGGAGGGCGGCCAGGTCGTTGAGGCTGCGCCGGTACGCCCCGGCCAGCGGCTCGCAGTCGCAGCCCAGCTTCGGCGCGCGGCTGATCAGCTCGCTCTGCTCCGCCTCGATGTCGGCCGCCGTGCGCTGGCCGCCCAGCGGCAGGATGGCCCGGATGTCCTCGCCCCGGGCGCCGTAGATGACCGTGTCGACGTGCAGCCGGTTGGTCCACTCGCCGTGCGGGCCGACCCGGGCCCGGAACGTCATCCCGCTCTCGTCGACCTCGGCCGGCGCGCTGCTGGTCACCAGCGTCTCGCGGTGGAACGCCTGCCGGCGGTAGGTCAGCCGCAGCGCGTTCGTCTCCACCGTGGGCAGCGTGTGTCCCTTCTTGTCGCGCTGGTTCTTGATCTCCAGGAGGTCGGCGAAGTCGGACCCGATCTCCAGCCGGAGCCGGAACTCCGTCTCCTGCTCGGAGTGGTTGAGCAGGGTCAGTTCCTCGTCCAGGCTGCCGCCGATCGCGCGGCTGCGGATGACCGAGACCTTCGCGTCCAGGTAGTGCGTCGGCTCGCCGGGGACCAGGAAGAACCGCGTCTTGTACGACAGCGAGTCGTCGATGGAGAGCGCGTGCAGGGGTTCCCCGTCGAGGGTGAGGATCCAGGTGGACAGGAACCGGGTGTCGAAGGAGAACAGCCCGGTGGGGAAGTCGTACGACGGCTGGATGTTGCCGCGATCGTCGCTGACCAGGAACGTGTTGCCGTCGAGGATGCTGACCCGGTCCTTCACGCCAGCCGCCGGACGTGTTCGCGGGCGGCGTCCCGCGGATCCCGTACGTCGGGCCGGGCCGGCAGGAACCGGCGGAACGCCAGGAACAGCACGACGTGCCCGCTGAACGTGGCCTCGTTGCGCAGCACCGCGGCCATGCCGGCCTCCCGGCCGGTGACCAGTTTCTCGAACAGTTCGCTGGAGAGCGTGAGCACGCCGTCGGCCTGCCGCTGCTCCTCCTGGGTCACCTGGGCCGATCCGGGGGCCAGCGTCACATACCAGTGTTCGGTGCGGTTGCCGTCGGCCAGGTCGATCTGGAGCGTGCCGCCGATCGGGCTGTTCAGCACTGACGCGGCGCGCGCCGGCAGCGACGCGAAGAACTGTCGGATGGCCTCACTCACGTTCACATGGTAGGCGCAATCCGGACATGTCGGGCCAGGATCGGCGCACCGGGCAGAGTGGACAGCCCGTGCGGGTTGCTCAGTAGACCAGCGCCTGCGCGCCCTCGGCCATCGCTTCCTCGACGAACACCGCGGCACCCGCGATGCGTACGCCCGGGATGACGTCGTCCGGGCCGATGTCCCGCCGGGCCGCGCACTGGGTGCAGGCGGTCACCCGGCCCGTGGTCAGGACCACGTGCAGCAGTTCGCCGAGCGGCGCGGAGTGCGGCAGCTCGAACGTCTCCGCCCGTCCGGGGAGCGCGAACCAGGTGGACTCGCCGGTGAGCCAGAGCGAGACGTCCACCCCGGCCGCGGCCGCGGTGGAGGCGACTGTGAACGCCTGGGCGCAGCGTTCCGGGGAGTCCGCGCCGGCGGTGGCCTTGACGACGAGAGTGCGCGCCATGACGCCAGCATAGGATGGCCCGGATGGTTACCGAGATCGGGTTCGTCAGCCTGCTGGTCGCCGGCTTGGGCGCGCTCGCCGGTGGCCTGGTCTATGTCGCAGTGCGAATCGCTAGAGGTAAATGGTGAGCGCGAGGAGTGAGCCGGTTTTGCGAGCCCCGCAGTCGCGAACGAAGGTGAATCTGTGAGTGAGAATCCGCTTCAGCCGCCGTGGTTGAACGCGCCGCCGGTCGACCCGTACCCGTACGAGGAGAGCCACGACCTGCGCGTCGGCCCGAAGCTGCACCCGAGCCTGGACGGCCTGCTGCCGTACGTCGGGGTGTGGCGTGGCCGGGGCCGGGGTGGGTTCCCGACGATCGAGGACTTCGACTACGCGCAGGAGATCCGGATCAGCCACGACGGCCGGCCGTTCCTGTTCTACGAGTCGCGGGCCTGGATCCTGGACGAGCAGAGCCGCCCGGTCCGCCCCGCCGGCCGTGAGGTGGGCTGGTGGCGTCCGGTGCTCGACGGTGAGCGGGTGACCGACGAGCTGGAGGCGCTGATGACCACGCCGACCGGCGTGATGGAGCTGCACATCGGCAAGCGCAAGGGCACCCAGATCGAGTTCGCCACCGACGCGGTCGTGCGTACCGCGACGGCGAAGGAGGTCACCGCCGGCGCCCGGCTGTTCGGCATCGTCGAGGGCGCCCTGCTGTACGCCCAGGAGATGGCCGCCGTGGGCCAGCCCCTGAGCCCGCACCTCTCCGCCCGCCTCACCCGCGTAGCCGGCTGACCCCCCTTTTTGCCTCATCGATCATGAAGTTGGCGGCGACAAATCGGTCACCCGACGCCGCCAACTTCATGATCAACGGGGTGGGGG
>NZ_RCVK01000401.1:0-9388 GCF_003667485.1 Micromonospora sp. BL1 | reverse complement strand
GGGTGGGTGAGGGCGGGTCAGGGGGTCAGGAGGGCCTGCATGCGGGTGATCTCGGCGGACTGCTCGACCGCGACCGCGGTGGCGAACTCCTGCATCGGCTGGTCGGCGCCGACCTTCAGCAGGTCGGTGGACATGACGATGGCGCCCCGGTGGTGGTCGGACATCATCTGCACGAACAGCCGGTCGAACGCCGCGCCGCGCGCGTCCGCGAGCCGCCGCATCGCCTCGGCGGACTGCATCCCGCGCATGCTGCCGTGGTCGTGCCCGGGCACGTCGGCGGGCAGGTCGCGCGTGCTGAGCCAGGCGCGCAGCAGGCCGACCTCCGGACCCTGCGCGGCGCGGATCCGCTCGGCCACGGCACGGATCCGCGCGTCGGCGGCGCGCTCGGGCGCGAGCGATGCCATCTCCAGGGCCTGCTCGTGGTGCGGGATCATCATCCGGACGTACCAGACGTCGAGGCTGTTCCACCGCGGC
This sequence comes from Micromonospora sp. BL1, assembly GCF_003667485.1. Lineage (NCBI taxonomy): Bacteria > Bacillati > Actinomycetota > Actinomycetes > Micromonosporales > Micromonosporaceae > Micromonospora > Micromonospora sp. BL1. Next base: position 8,914 of record NZ_RCVK01000401.1, on the reverse strand, counting down.
GTGGTGGCGCCCCGGACCTGCTCGGCGGCGCGGGTCGCGGCCGGCTCTCCCGGCCGCCCCGGCACCACCACGGGTGGCGCCGACGCGACGGCGCTCGCGCTCGGCTCGGCCACCGCGACCGTTCCGGCAGCCTCCGGGGTACGGGCGTCGTCGTCGCGCCCGGTCAGCGTCAGCGCGCCGACCACCACGAGGGTCACCAGTGCTGTGACGCCCACCCACACTCGCGCCTGCCGGCTGGTCATACGACGCCTCCTCCGGTCAAGGTGACAGCGATCCTATCCATAGACGAAAGTTCCCTAGTGTGACCCAGCTCACATTGATGGGCGTCGTCAATAGGTAAGGTGTGGCGAATCATGACCCCCTTTCGAAGGGTGTTGCCGATGATCAACATCCGCACGTCCCGCATCCGGATCGTCAGCCTGGCCGCCGCCGGCCTGCTGCTCGCCGGCGTGTTCACCGCGCCCCCGAGCAGCGCGCAGGAGATTCCCCGCGCCCAGGCCGCGCCGGCCACCGTGGACAACGTCGTCCCCGGTGTCGACGAGATCTCCAGCAGCCCCAACCTGCGTCAGGTGGCGAATCTGCCGAAGCAGGCGCCGTTCGACACCTCGGCCGCCCTCGGCACCGACATCGCCTTCCAGGGGCGGTACGCGTTCGTCGGCAACTACGACGGGTTCGTCGTCTACGACGTCTCCCGCCCGAACCGCCCGACGATCGTGTCGCAGGTGCTCTGCCCCGGCTCGCAGAACGACATCTCGGTCCACGGCAACCTGCTGTTCCTGTCGACCGACTCCTCCCGCAGCGACGACTCCTGCGCCAGCACCACCCAGCCGGCGTCGGTCAAGGAGTCCTGGGAGGGCATCAAGATCTTCGACATCCGGGACAAGCGCAACCCGCGCTACATCAAGTCGGTGGAGACGGCGTGCGGCTCGCACACCCACACCCTGGTGCCCGGCAAGGACAAGCGGAACGTCTACCTGTACGTCTCCTCGTACAGCCCGCGGGCCGAGTTCCCGGACTGCCAGCCGCCGCACGACTCCATCTCCATCGTCAAGGTGCCGGTGAAGAGCCCCACGACGGCCTCCGTGGTCGCCACGCCGAACCTGTTCCCGGACGGCGGCTACCCGGGCGTCCCGGGCCAGTCGTCGGCCACCACCGGCTGCCACGACATCACCGCGTACCCGTCGAAGGACCTGGCCGCGGGCGCCTGCATGGGTGACGGCGTCCTGCTGGACATCAAGGACCGTGAGGCCCCCCGGGTGATCGAGCGGGTCACCGACGCGGAGAACTTCGCGTTCTGGCACTCGGCCACGTTCAACAACGCCGGCACCAAGGTCGTCTTCACCGACGAGCTGGGCGGCGGCGGCGCGGCCACCTGCAACGAGGTGGTCGGCCCGAACCGCGGCGCGGACGCCATCTACGACATCACCGGCCGCGGCGACGCCCGCAAGCTGGAGTTCCGCAGCTACTACAAGATCCCCCGCGTCAACACGGACACGGAGAACTGCGTGGCCCACAACGGCTCGCTGATCCCGGTGCCCGGCCGCGACATCATGGTCCAGGCCTGGTACCAGGGCGGCATCTCGGTGTGGGACTTCACCGACTCGCGCAAGCCCAAGGAGATCGCCTACTGGGAGCGCGGGCCGCTGGACGCCTCGCAGCTGCGTACCGGCGGCTCCTGGTCGGCCTACTGGTACAACGGCCACATCTACTCCAGCGACATCCAGAAGGGACTGGACGTGCTGGAGCTGCGTGACCCGCGCACCTGGCTGGCCCAGTTCCTGCTGGTGCCCGAGCTGAACGTGCAGACGCAGGCCGGTTACCTGAGCTGGTGACCCGCTGACCGTGGCCGGGCCCGGTGCTCCCCTCGGGGCACCGGGCCCGGTGCGGTCCCGGGACCGGAACGGACACGTGCCGGTGACGATCGACGACCGGACGGCGGTGCCGGGCGACGCCCGGATCCGGGCGCTGCACGAACGCCTCGCGCCGTCCCGCGAGGCGATGCGCCTCGTCTGGACGCACTGCCGGATCGTGTGCGACATCGCCGGACAACTGCTCGACCGCAGCGGTGTGGACGCGGACGCCGCCGTCGTACGGGCCGGCAGCCTGCTGCACGACATCGGGGTCTACCGCCTCTACGACGCGGACGGGCGGATCGACGAGCGGAACTACGTGCGGCACGGCGTGCTGGGCCACGCGCTGGCGCGGGAGGCGGGGCTGCCCGAGGTGATCGCCCGGTTCTGCTCCCGTCACACCGGCGTCGGGATCACCCGGGCGGACGTCCGCCGGCAAGGGCTGCCGATCCCGGCCGCCGACTACACGGCCGTCACCGTCGAGGAACACCTCGTGATGTACGCCGACAAGTTCCACAGCAAGACCACGCCGCCGTCGTTCGTCTCCGCCGCGTCCTACGCGGTGGCCGTACGGCGCTTCGGCGCGGACAAGGTCGACCGGTTCGCGGCGCTCGTCGAGCGGTTCGGCGAGCCCGACCTGTCCACACTCGCCGCCAGGTACCGGCAGCCGATCGTCTGAGCGGCCGTGGTCAGTTGCTCATCGGCAGCCGGTAGTCGCGGGTGCCGCCGCCCGCCGTCACTACCCGCACCTCGCCGCTGCGCAGCCCGTACGTCACCGACCAGCGGGTGTGCGACTGGCGTACCGCGTTCAGCAGCCGCAGCGCCCCGGCCGTGTCGACCACCCCACCGGTGCGGTCCAGTTCCTTCGCCAGCACCCCGTACCTGTGGTCCTGCCGCAGTTCCCGGTCCGGCACACCCACGGCCGGCATGTTCGTCAGCGCCTGCCACGGGCCCTGTCGCCGGTCCACTGTGAGCTTGCCGTCGACGAACTCCACCACAGCGGACGCGCCGGTCGCGTCGGCCAGCAGGTAGTGCAGCGGCGGCCCGCCGTCGAAGTCCAGGTTGTAGCGCTTGAACACGGCGACCGCCTCGTCGACAGTGGCGGCCGAGTCGAGCACCAGGCGCAGGATGCGCACCGAGCCCACCTTCGGCAGGCCGGGCACCGGCTCGGCGCGCGCCCCGTCGTCGGCGGCCAGCCCGACGGCGAGACCCCGCTCGTTCATGCCGTCGAACGGCAGCAGCGGCGCGTCCAGCAGCCGCCGGTCCCCCGTCGGGTCGGCGGCCACGCCCAGGTACGAGATGTCGACCAGCGAGATCGAGGCGTACCCGTCCGGCGGGTCGGTGCGCAGCACCAGCGCCGGGTTCGGCTCCCAGTCGAAGTTGCGGGCGAACACCGGCCGGTCGCGGTCGGCGAGCGCGGCGAACAGCGAGCAGCCGAACGGGCTCGGCGGCGTCGACCCGGCCAGCCCGGCGGTCGGGTCGTAGTCGCCGTCGTACGTCATCTCGTACATCGGCAGATCGTCGATCTTGCGGAGGCTGGCCAGGGTTCGTTCGACCTGCCCCGGGTCCTGCCGCGAGGCGGTCGGTGAGCCGGCCGCGGCCGGCGGGTCGGACCGGCGGCTCTCCCCGCAGGCCGTGCCGAGCAGGAGCAGCGCGAGCCCGCCGGCGATGAGGGTCCTCCGCATGACAGCGACGCTAGAAGAGGCGTCGGCCGATGTCCATCCGGAACCCGGTCAGCTCCGCACGACGGCGAACATCCAGCAGCCGTACACGACGTTGCGGCTGTGCAGCAGGTCCACCGCCGGGTCGGCGAACAGCTCCGCGATCACCGCCTCCGGGTCGCCGCCGTCGTGTCGCCGTCCGCCCACGATGCGGCCCCGGCTGTCGTACGCGCGCAGCACCTGCTCGCGTCCGCGCCACCCGGACGGGTACGCCGTCACGTCGTCCGGGCCGGCGCAGCCGGCGGCGTGCGCGAACACCGGCCCCACCTCGCGGTACGGGCCCGGCGGCAGCGGCGGGGCGTACCCGAACAGCAGCAGCGCCTCGTCCGGCCGGGCGTCGCGAAGGCAGCAGCGCAGGGGCTCGCCGCCGGTGGCGCGCCGGTGCTCGGGCGGCTGCCCGGTGGCGTCGCGGCCGGTGCGTCGCAGCTCGGCGAGCGTCCCGGCGGGCAGCGGGTGGATCCGGAACGCGGTGCGGGTGGTCGTCACGGTCCCAGCCTGGCGCGGCGCGGAACGCGGCGCTGGCGGTGATCGGACCTGACATTCGGGTGCCGCGAAAATGAGCACGGAGCGGGCACCCGCCGGCCGGGTCCGGCGCCGACAATGGCCGGATGGACGTCGACGACTACCGGACCCACTCCCCGTACAGCGATCCCCGCCACCACGCGGCGCTGCTCGACGCCGTGCCCGCCGACCTGCCCACCGTCGCGGCGATCGCCCGCAACGTGATCGTCCACTACCGCGCCGGTGGCGTGGAGCTGCCGGACGTCCGCCGGGCCGAGGTGAACCTGCGCTGGATGGACCGCATCCTCGACGCCGACCAGTCCCGGTTCCCGCTGCCGCTGACCGCCGAGCGCCCGGCCGCCGAGCGGGTCGCCGGCTGCTGCCGGGACCACACGCTGCTCACCGTCGCGGCGCTGCGCCAGCACGGTATCCCGGCTCGCAGCCGGATCGGGTTCGTGAGCTACTTCGCGCCCGGCTGGCACCACGACCACGTGGTCGCCGAGTGGTGGGACGGCGAGCGCTGGGTCTGGTCCGATCCGGAGCTGGACCCGGCCGGCGACCGGCCGTTCGACGGCTACGACATCGACCCGGAGGCGGGGCACTTCGAGTCGGCGGCCCGGGTGTGGCTGGCGTACCGGGCGGGCCGGATCGACCCGGACACCTACGGCGTGGACCCGTCGCTGCCGATCCGGGGCGACTGGCTCGTCCACGACTACGTGCTGCTGGAGCTGGCCCACCGGCACAAGGACGAGGTGCTGCTCTGGGACGGGTTCGGGGCGATGACCGAGGACCTGACCGGCGCCGACCTCACGCTCGTCGACGAGGTCGCCGCGCTGCTGGTGGCCGCCGACCGCGGCGACGCCGCCGCCGAGCGGGAGCTGGCCCGGCGGTACGCCTCGGACGCCCGGTTGCGTCCGGGCCCGACGGTCCACTGCGTCGACCCGGTCTCCGGCACGGCCGCCGACGTCGACCTGCGGCGCTGACCGGAACGGCGGCCGCGCACCGGCTGACCCGCGTGACGGCGCTGACCGGGCTCACCCGGGCAGGGGCGCCTCGTCGCCTCGGGTGCGGCGCGGGTTGACCAGCCGGCGGACCATCGGCGCGGCGTTCCAGCGGGCCGCACCGACCAGGTCCCGGGCGTGTTCGAGCACCGTGTAGTCGGGCCGGGCCATGCCCTCCGCGATGGCCCGGTCGAGGTCGTTGCCGCAGCGGGTGAGCACGCTGTCGAAGTCCCGGCGGACCGGTTCGAGCAGGTCGTAGCCGAAGGAGCGGTGCAGCCGGGCGAACAGCGGCTTGTAGAGGCGGGCCCGCTCGTGCAGCCCCGACGAGTACGACATCGGGTTCTTCGGCCGCTGCCGGACGTAGGACGGCAGCACGTCCGCGAAGGCCCGCCGGACGATCCACTTCTCCTGCCCGTCGCGCAGTTTCACGCCCAGCGGCAGCCGCATGGCCAGTTCGACGACGCTGAGGTCGAGGAACGGCACGCGGGCCTCCACGCCGTGCGCCATGCTGGCCCGGTCCACCCGTTGCAGCTCGGTCCGGCACAGGTTGCGGATCTTGTGCAGGAACAGGCGGCGGGACCGCTCCGGTCCGACCCGGTGGTACATCGGGTACCCGCCGAACAGCTCGTCGGAGCCGTCGCCGGTGAGCACCACCCGTACGCCCAGCTCGCGCAGCCGCCGGAAGATCGGCACGGAGACGACCGCGTTGATGATGTCGCCGTACTCGGTCAGCTCGGAGATGCGGATCGCCTCGCGGACGTCGGCGAGCCGGATGTCGCGTGGGCGCAGCTCGATCACCTCGTGCGGTACGCCGAGGTCGGCGGCGAGCCGCCGGGCGTACGCGACGTCCGGGCTCTCCGGCACGCCGATGGTGACCGCCACGCAGTCGGGGTGCAGTTCCCGGGCGTGCAGCAGCGCCAGCGAGCTGTCCAGGCCGCCGGAGAGCACCACGCCGACGGTGAGGTCGGTGTCCAGCCGGGCGCGCATCGCGTCGGTGAGCGCGACGCGGACCAGCAGGGCGGCCTCGTCCGGGTCGTCGATCACCGGCAGGCCGTCGCCGAGGGTGAGCAGGTCGACGTGCGGGCCGAGCCGGACCGGGCGGCCGGGCTCGACCCAGCCGTGGTGGCCGGGCGCCACCTCGCCGATCGGCGCGCCGTGCCCGACCAGCGCCTTGACCTCGGAGGCGAGGTGCAGGCAGCCGGGCAGGAGGGACCAGTACAGCGGCTTGACCCCGAGCGGGTCGCGGGCCAGGTACGCCCGGCCGGTGTCCCGCTCGACGATCACGAAGGCGTACTCGCCGCGCAGCCGGCGGACCGCGTTCCCGCCCCACTGGTGGAACGCGGTGAGCACCACCTCGGTGTCGCCTGTGGTGCGGAACCGGTGCCCGAGCCGGGTCAGCTCGGCGCGCAGCTCGTGGTGGTTGAAGATCTCGCCGTTGAAGCAGAGCAGGTGCCGCTCGTCCGGTGACATCCACGGCTGGACGGACCGTTCCCGGTCCACGATCTTCAGCCGCCGCACGCCGGCGAGGAGGCCGTGTTCCTGCCGGGTCTCGGTGACCTCACCGCGCGGTGCGAGCGCGGCGAGCATCCGCCGGAAGGTGGCCGGATCCGCCTCGGGGCCGATGCTCAGCGCGATCCCGCACACCGGGTCACACCCCCATCTCGGCCTCGTACGCCCGCCGGTACCGGCGGCGGGCGTCCGGGGCGAGGCACACGTGCCAGGCCTGTCCCTCGTCGACCACGTTCACCTCACCGGCGTCCTGACGGGCCAGCAGCAGCCCGGCGAGCGCCGGGCGGGCGCCGAAGCGGTCGTACCACTCCAGTTCGACGTCGGCGGCCCAGCCGAGGCAGTGCCCGCTGGGCACCATCGCGGCGTACCCGAGGCGGCGCAGCCGGTACTGGTGTTCCGCGCTGCGGGCCAGGCTGGTCACCCACAGCGGCGGCGTGCCGTCCGGTGCCACGGCGGTGAACTCCCGGGCCAGGTCGTTGAGGAAGCCGATCATCTCGCGGCGGGCCCGGCGGAACAGCAGCCCGGCGGTACGCGGGGTGGCGTCCGGGCGCAGCCGCCGCCGGACCGCCCGCAGCCCGCGTCCCACCACTGTGGCGGCCTGTTCCTGGTAGCGGAACTCCAGCAGGCCGCGGCGGCGCAGCCATTCCAGGTCGACCAGTTCGGTGCTGGCGCGTACCTGGTCGTCGGTGAGGAACGTCGGGCTGTCCCGCCACCAGAGCACGTCGACGCGGGAGAGCAGGTAGATCCGGACCAGCGCGGTGAGGTCCTGCGCCGAGCTGCGCGCGTTGGGCTGGTAGCGGGCCATCTCCAGCAACAGCGTCTCCCGGGCGCCGATCAGCCCCTGCGGGGTGGCGTCGAGGACGGCGGCGATGGCCGGTTCACGCAGCCGCTGGTCGAGCAGCACCTGACGGGCGGTGGTGGACGGCGCGTCGGCGAGCGCGCCCACCTCGACCAGGAGTTCCGCCACCGCCGCCCGGTACGCGGACAGGTCCGGCCCGGCGCCGACGCGCCGGCCACCCGCGGGCACCCGCCGGGCGGGAGCGGTGGACGTGACGGCGGGACCGGGCTGGCGACCGGGGCTGCGGCTGGGCACTCGCATGGTCTCCGTCCCCTCTCGGTCAGGACACGGCGTGATTGGGCCTGCACACACCGTAATGAGCCGAGAGGGTGGCGATCGTCCCATCTCCCCCGAAGTGCCCGATCAGGTGGCGGACGGCCGCACCAGCGCCTGCACCTCCTCGTACCCGGGCGGCGGCGGCAGGCCCGCGTCGCGCCCGGCGCCGATCGAGTCGGTCAGGTGCAGCACGGCACCGAGCGCGGCCCGGAACAGCAGCGATCCGGTGCTGACCCGGGCCACCCCGAGCCGTCCGAGGGCGGCCAGGTCCGGGCCGCCCGGCCGGTGGAGCACGTTCAACGGCAACCCCACCTCGGCGGCGAGCACGCCGACCAGGTCGTCCGGCGCGCCCGGCACGAACAGGCCGTCGGCGCCGGCGGCCCGGAACGCCGCCGCCCGCCGTCGTGCCTCGGCCAGCGGCGACGGCACGCCCAGCCACCAGGCGTCGGTGCGGGCGTTCACGAAGATCTGCGGCAGGGCGGCGCGGACGGCCGCGATCACGGCGGCGACGTGCTCCACCGGGGCCAGGCGCCCGTCCGGGCGGCCGTCCTCCAGGTTCACGCCGACCACGCCGAGCGCGGCCAGCTCGCCCACGAACCCGGCGACCTCCGCCGGGTCGTCGTGGAAGCCGTCCTCGACGTCCACCGTCAGCAGCGCCGGCAGGTCCCGCAGCCGGTACGCCAGCTCCAGCGTCTCGGCGCGGGTGGCGCGGACCGCGTCCGGCCGGCCGGCCGCCGCCGCCACGCCCAGGCTGGTGGTGCCGATCGCCGGGTGGCCCCGGGCGGCGAGCGCCGCGGCGGAGGCGTGGTCCCAGGCGTTCGGCAGGAGCAGCGGTTCGCCGCGCTGGTGCAGGTCACGGAATGCGCGGTACCGGTCGGTCATCGCAGGATCACCTCGAGTCGGGTCGTCGGGACGTCAGGGGCCGGGACGGCGGGACGGCAGCGGCGGCGCAGCACGCCGACCACGCCGGCGGCCAGGGCGAGCGCGTGCCGCTGCCCGGGGCAGCCGCGGGGGCCGGCGCCGAACGTCAGCGCGGCGTTCGCCCGGCCGGCGCGGAAGCGGTCCGGCTCCGGGAAGGCCGCCGGGTCGCGGTTGGCGGCGTCGAACCGCAGCAGCAGCCGCTCCCCCGCGCGCACCGGTTGGTCGCCCAGGCTCAGCGGGCCGGCGGCGACCCGGCGGGTGACCCGTACCGGCGGGTCGAGGCGCAGCACCTCGGCG
>NZ_RCVK01000399.1:0-9416 GCF_003667485.1 Micromonospora sp. BL1 | reverse complement strand
GTCTTCAGCGCCCCCGCCCCCGCGCCCTCGCGCGGCGCCTCTCGCGCGCGATCTTGCAGTTGCGGCCCTCGCCATGTCCCGTCAGGGCGTTTTGTCTGGGCCGAAACCGCAAGATCGCGGAGTCGGGGGGAGGGCGGGGTCAGGAGCGGAGGTAGGAGGCGCCGTTGAGGTCGATGATGGTGCCGGACGCCCACTCGGCCTCGGGGCTGGCCAGCCAGTGCACCGCCGCGGCGATCTCCGCCGGCCGGGCCACCCGCTGGAACGGGGACTGGGCGCGTACCGCCTCGCCCCGCTCGCTCTTCAGGTGCTCGTTGGTCATGTCGGTCTCGACGAAGCCGGGCGCCACGCAGGCCACCCCGATGCCGTACGGCGCCAGCGCCACCGCCAGCGACTGGGCCATCGCGTTCATCCCGGCCTTGCTGGCCCCGTACGCCGGATTGGCCGGCTCACCCCGGAACGCGCCCCGGGACGACACGTTCACGATCCGGCCCCCGCGTTCGCGCATGTGCTGCGCGGCGCACCAGGCGGCGTTCGCGGCGCCGACCAGGTTGGTGTCGAGCACCTCCCGCCACCGCGCCCGCCACTGCTCGTAGCTGCTCGCGAAGACCGGGTGCGGCGGATCGGCCGGCCCGAACACGCCCGCGTTGTTGACCAGCACGTCGAGACCGCCGAGCCGCTGGGCCGCCTCGTCCACCATGGCGCGTACCGCATCGGCGTCGGCCAGGTCGGCGCGTACCACCACGTGCCCGTCGCCGGGCAGTTCGGCGCGCAGCCGCTCCGCCAGTTCGGCCGAGTCCCGGTGGTGGATCGCCACCCGGTCCCCACCGGCGGCGAACGCCCGCGCCACCGCCCGTCCGATGCCCCGCGAGGCCCCCGTCACCAGCACCGCCCGTCCCGACATGGCGGCCATCCTGCCGCATCGGGCCGGTCCGCCCGGCGGTGCCCCCGCCACGCTCGGGGCGGCCGTCCTTACACTGCTGCGATGGACTGCCTCTTCTGCCGGATCGTCGCCGGGGAGATTCCGGCCACCATCGTCCGCGAGACCGCCACCACCCTGGCCTTCCGGGACATCGACCCGAAGGCGCCCACCCACGTGCTGGTGATCCCGAAGGAGCACTACGCGGACGTGGCCACGCTGGCCCAGGGCGCGCCCGAGCTGGCCGGCGAGGTGCTCCAGACCGCCGCCGTGGTCGCCGAGGAGGAGGGCCTGACCGTGGACGGGTTCCGGCTGATGTTCAACACCGGCCCGTACGGCGGCCAGGAGGTCTTCCACGTGCACGCCCACCTGCTCGGCGGCGCGCCGCTCGGCCCGATGCTCTGCCGATGACCGACGTCTCCGACCGGCTGGGCCGGATGGTGCGCCAGGCGCAGGCCACCGGGCGGATCCCGGCGGTGTCGGCCGCCCTGCACCGGGCCGACCGGCCGCTCTGGACCTGCACGGTGGGCGACACCGGCAACGACACCCCGCTGGGGCCGGAGACGGTGTTCCGGATCGGCTCGGTCACCAAGACCTTCACCGCGGCGCTCGTCATGCAGTGCCGCGACGACGGCCTGCTCGACCTGGACGACCCGATCGGGCGGCACCTCGACCTGCCCGCGCACGGCGAGGCGACCGTACGCCGGCTGCTGTCGCACACCGCCGGCCTGCAACGCGAGCCGCACGGCGACGTGTGGGACAGCCTGCGCGCCCCGGCCGTCGACGAGATGCTGGCCGACCTGGCCCGGGTCGAGCGGGTGCTGCCCACCGGCCGGCGCTTCCACTACTCCAACCTCGGCCTGGCGCTGCTCGGCGAGGCGGTGGCCCGGCTGCGCGGCGGCACCTGGGCCGAGGTGCTGGCCGACCGGGTGGTCGGCCCGCTCGGGCTGACCTCCACCGGCCCGCACCCGACCGAGCGCGCCGCGACCGGGTTCCTGGTCGACGCGTACTCCGACGAGGCCCACCCGGAACCACCCGCCGACTTCGGCGCGGTGGCCCCGGCCGCGCAGCTCTGGAGCACCGCGACGGACATGGCCCGCTGGGCCGCGTTCCTGGCCGACCCGGCGGCGGTGGACCCGGACGGCGCGGTGCTCGCCGCGACGACTGTCGAGGAGATGCGCTGGCCGCTCACCCCCACCGACGAGTCGGTCTGGACGGCCGGCTTCGGGCTGGGGCTGATCCTGGTTCCGCAGCCGGAGCGGGTGACCCACGTGGGCCACGACGGCGCGATGCCCGGATTCCTCGCCGCCGTCTACGGGCGGCGCGGCGGGCAGGGCACCGCCGGGGCGATGGGCGCCGCGGTGCTCGGCTCGTCCGGCACCGGCGTGGAGGTGTTCGACCTGTCCCACCGGCTGCTGGCCGCCGCCGCCGAGCACGACCCGGCGGAGATCGAGCCGTGGCGTCCCGGCCCGCCCGCCCCGGACCACCTGCGCGGCGTGCTCGGCCGCTGGTGGGGCGAGGGCTTCGAGTACGTCTTCTCCTGGCACGACGGGACGCTGCGGGCGCGTGGCGCGGACGACCCGGCCGGGAAGCCGCCCGCCGTGTTCGCGCCGCTGCCGGACCGGCCGGACGTGTTCCGCACGGTCTCCGGCCGCGAGGTGGGGGAGCTGCTGCGGCTGACCCGTGACGAGCGCGGCGTGGTGGTCCGGATGCACTGGGCGACCTACCGGTTCACCCGCACCCAGGAGACCTTCGACGGGTACGACTTCCGCGTCGGCGACTGACCGGCGAGCACCGGAAATGGGCGCGGTGCGTACGGTGCCGACCCGATACGATGGGAGGTAACCGTTCGCCGCGCCACCAGGGCCCGGCGCCCGAGAAGCGGAGAGCAGGTGGCGCAGGGCCCGACGGGCCCGACCTATGACCGGCACCCCACCTCCCGGCACGCCGCGTGTGCAGACCAGGATCACGGTCGGAGACCAGAAGATCATGGTGAACCTGCTCGGCGCGGGCGACGAGATCCTGCGGCTCGTCGAGCGCTCGATCGACAGCGACGTCCACGTCCGCGGCAACGAGATCACCATCACCGGCGCCCCCGCCGACAACGCCCTCGCCGAGCGCCTCTTCAGTGAGCTGCTCGAACTGATCGAGAAAGGCGAGACCCTGACCACAGACGCGGTACGGCGTACCGTCGGCATGCTCGAGCAGGGCGGCGCCGAGCGGCCCGCCGAGGTCCTGACGCTCAACATCCTCTCCCGGCGTGGCCGCACCATCCGTCCCAAGACGCTGGGGCAGAAGAAGTACGTCGACGCGATCGACGCCCACACCATCGTCTTCGGCATCGGCCCGGCCGGTACCGGCAAGACCTACCTGGCCATGGCGAAGGCCGTGCAGGCGCTCCAGGCCAAGCAGGTGAACCGGATCATCCTGACCCGGCCGGCGGTCGAGGCGGGGGAGCGGCTGGGCTTCCTGCCCGGCACCCTGAACGAGAAGATCGACCCCTACCTGCGCCCGCTCTACGACGCGCTGCACGACATGCTCGACCCGGAGACCATCCCGAAGCTGATGGCCGCCGGCACGATCGAGGTGGCGCCGCTGGCGTACATGCGTGGGCGGGCCCAGCCGTACGACGCCCGGGTGCTGACGCCGGAGGGCTTCCGGCCGTTCGGCTCGCTCCAGGTCGGTGACCTGGTCATCGGCTCGAACGGGACGCCCACACCGGTGATCGGCATCTACCCCCAGGGCCAGAAGCAGGTCTACCGGGTCACCACCCAGGACGGCGCCTCCACGCTCTGCTGCGGCGAGCACCTGTGGACCGTGGCCACGCCGGACGACAAGCGTCGCGGCCGGTGGCGCACGATCGAGACGCAGGAGATGATCGGCAACGAGCGGCGGGGCCACACCCGTCGCTACGAACTCCCGCTCGTCGCGCCGGTGCAGATGGAGCCGCGCGCGGTTCCGCTCGACCCGTACGCGCTCGGGCTGCTGCTCGGCGACGGCGCGATCTCGTGCCGCACCACGCCGGCCTTCTGCACCGCCGACCCGGAGCTGGCGACCGCGCTGGAGGAGGCGCTCGTCGACATCCAACTGGTCCGCAAGGGTGACTACGACTACGTCCTCCGGCACGTCAACGGGCACCGCGGCGGCGTGATCGTGGCGAACCCGGTGACGGTGGCCGTCCGCGAACTGGGGCTGGACGGGGCCACCTCGGGCACGAAGTTCGTCCCCGAGGTCTACAAGAACAACAGCATCGGCGTCCGGCTGGCGGTCCTGCAAGGGCTGCTGGACACCGACGGCGGGCCGGTCACCCAGGCCGGGCGCACGTGCCGCGTGCAGTATTCGACCACTTCCCCCCGGTTGTGCGACGACGTGGTCCACCTGGTCGAGTCGCTCGGAGGGGTGGCCACGGCGCGGGTTCGTCCGGCCGAGGGACGCAAGCCCGGTCTGGCGAAGGGTCGGCCGGTTCCGTACCGGTCCGACGCCTACATCGTGGAGATCCGGCTGCCCGCCGGTGTCGCGCCGTTCCGCCTGTCGCGTAAGCGCCGGCTCTACGACGAGCACGGCGGTGGCCGGCCGATGCGGTTCATCGACTCGATCATCCCGGCCGGGGTGCGGGAGACGATGTGCATCCAGGTCGCGGCGGAGGACTCGCTCTACGTCACCGACGACTTCCTGGTGACTCACAACACGCTCAACGACGCGTTCATCATCCTGGACGAGGCGCAGAACACCACGCCCGAGCAGATGAAGATGTTCCTCACCCGGCTCGGCTTCGGCTCCAAGATCGTTGTCACCGGTGACGTCACCCAGGTGGACCTTCCCGGCGGGACGACCAGCGGCCTGCGGGTGGTCCGGGAGATCCTGAACAACGTCGAGGACGTGCACTTCGCCCAGCTCTCCAGCTCCGACGTGGTGCGCCACAAGCTGGTGGGCGAGATCGTCGACGCGTACGCCCGCTGGGACGCCGAGCGGGAGAACCAGCAGGCGCAGAGCGTGCACGCCGTACCGGGGCGGACCGCCCAGGGCGGCCGGGCCGGCCGGCGCCGCTGACCTGCCGACGCAAGCCGTCACATCATCAGAGGAAGACAGTTGTCCATCGAGATCGCCAACGAGTCGGGTGTCGACGTCGACACCGACGCCGTGCTCGCCGTCGCGCGGCACGCCCTCGACGAGATGGGGGTCAACCCCCTCGCCGAGCTGTCCGTGCTGCTCGTCGACATCGAATACATGTCGGAGCTGAACCACAGGTGGATGGGTGGCGACGGCCCGACCGACGTGCTCGCCTTCCCCATGGACGAGGGCAGCGTCGACCACGGCCCGGGCGAGAGCAGCCCGGCCGGCGGTGAGCCGGCCCTGCTCGGCGACATCGTGCTCTGCCCGGAGGTGGCGGCCAAGCAGGCCGCCGCGGCGGGGCACTCGGCCGCCGACGAGCTGCACCTGCTCACCGTGCACGGCGTGCTGCACCTGCTGGGCTACGACCACGCCGAGCCCGAGGAGGAGCGGGAGATGTTCGGCCTCCAGGCCCGGCTGCTGGCCAGCTGGCGGTCGACCCGGTCGCGGTGATGGACGCCTTGGCGGCGGTCCGTGCCCCCGCCGGTCTGCCCGATCTTCAACTCCTGTTCTTCGCCGCCGGGCTGGTGGTGCTCGCCGGCCTGATCGCGATGACCGAGGCGGCGCTGGCCGCCGTCTCCCCGGCCCGCGCGGCCGAGCTGACCCGGGACGGGGCCCGCGGCGGGCGTGCCCTCCAGGCGGTCGCCGGTGACGTGGTCCGCCACCTGAACCTGCTGCTCCTGCTGCGCCTGCTGGCCGAGCTGACCGCCACCACGCTCGTCGCGCTGGTGGCTGTCGACACGTTCGGCGCGGGCTGGCGGGCGGCGCTGGTGACCGCCGGCGCGATGACCGTGGTGAGCTTCGTCGTCGTCGGTGTCGGCCCGCGCACGATCGGCCGCCAGCACGCGTACGCGGTCGGCCGCGCGGTCGCGCCGCTGGTGCGCTGGCTGGGCCGCGCGCTCAACCCGCTGGCGTCGCTGCTGATCCTGATCGGCAACGCGGTCACCCCCGGCAAGGGCTTCCGCGAGGGGCCGTTCGCGACCCAGGTGGAGCTGCGGGAGCTGGTCGACCTGGCCGAGCAGCGCGGGGTGGTGGAGCACGGCGAGCGCCAGATGATCCACTCGGTCTTCGCGCTCGGCGACACCATCGCCCGCGAGGTGATGGTGCCGCGTACCGAGATGGTGTGGATCGAGGAACGCAAGACGCTCGCGCAGGCGCTGGCGTTGTTCCTGCGCTCCGGTTTCTCCCGCATCCCGGTGATAGGGGAGAACGTCGACGACGTGCTCGGTGTGCTCTACCTCAAGGACCTGATCCGGCGGGTGCAGGGCGACCAGGGCGCCCGGCAGATGCCGGTGGCCGAGCTGATGCGCCCGGCCACGTTCGTGCCGGAGTCCAAGCCGGTGGACGACCTGCTCTCCGAGATGCAGGCGGCCCGCAACCACCTGGTCATCGTGGTCGACGAGTACGGCGGCACCGGCGGCCTGGTCACCATCGAGGACATCCTGGAGGAGATCGTCGGGGAGATCACCGACGAGTACGATGTCGAGCGCCCGCCGATCGAGCACCTGCCGGACGGGGCCGTGCGGGTGACCGCGCGGCTGCCGGTGGAGAATCTGGGCGAGCTGTTCGACACCGAGCTGCCCACCGACGAGGTGGAGACGGTCGGAGGCCTGCTCGCCCAGGCGCTCGGCCGGGTGCCCATCCCGGGCGCCGAGGCCGAGGTGGCCGGGCTGCGGCTGGTGGCCGAGGGCACCACCGGCCGGCGCAACCGGATCGACACGGTTCTGGTGAGCCGGGTCGACCGGGGTGACGCGCCGGAGGGCACCAACCGAAGCGAGCCGCCCGATTCGCGTGGCGACAACAACCGTTCCGAGGAGAGGCAACCCGCCGATGCCTGAGTCACCCGCCGTACCGGCTGCCCTGCCCACCCCCGCCGACCCGGCGGAGCTGAGCGCCGAGGACGCCAAGCTCGTCGTCCTGGCCCGGGGCGCGCGGAGCCGGGTGGCGGCCGTGGAGGGCGCCGCGGTCCGCGACCAGGACGGCCGGACGTACGCGGCGGCGAGCGTGGCGCTGCCGTCGCTGACCCTGACCGCGCTCCAGCTCGCGGTGGCCTCGGCGGTGGCGGCGGGCGCGAGCCGGCTGGAGGCCGCCGTGGTGGTGACCGAGGCGTCGACGCTGGACGGGGCCGGGCACGCCGCGGTGCGTGACCTGTCCGCCGACGCGCCGGTACACGTGGCCGCCCCGGACGGCACCGTTCTCGGCACGGTGGTCGAGTGACCACGCCCGAGGCGCGCCCCTACCGGGCCGGTTTCGCCTGTTTCGTCGGGCGGCCGAACGCCGGCAAGTCGACGCTCACCAACGCGATCGTCGGCACCAAGATCGCGATCACCTCGAACAAGCCGCAGACCACCCGGCACATCATCCGGGCGGTTCTGCACCGGCCGGACTCGCAGCTCGTGCTGGTCGACACCCCGGGCCTGCACCGCCCCCGGACGCTGCTCGGCGAGCGCCTCAACGACCTGGTCCGGGAGACCTGGAGCGAGGTCGACGTGATCGGCCTGTGCGTCCCGGCGAACGAGCCGGTCGGGCGGGGCGACCGCTTCATCACCGGCGAGCTGACCAGCCTGAAGGCCACGGTGCTGGCGGTGGTCACCAAGACCGACCTGGTCGACAAGAAGCGGCTGGCCGAGCAGCTGCTCGCGGTGAGCGAGCTGGGCGAGTTCGCCGCGGTGGTGCCGGTCAGCGCGGTCTCCGGGCACCAGGTCGACACGCTCGTCGACGTGATGACCGGCTACCTGCCGCCCTCACCGCAGCTCTACCCGGACGACATGCTCACCGACGACCCGGAGCAGGTCCTCGTGGCGGAGCTGGTCCGCGAGGCGGCGCTGGAGGGCGTACGCGACGAGCTGCCGCACTCCATCGCGGTGGTGGTCGAGGAGATGATCCCGGAGGGCAACCTCACCAAGATCTACGCCGACGTGTACGTGGAGCGCCCGAGCCAGAAGGCCATCGTCATCGGCCACCGGGGCAGCCGCCTCAAGCACGTGGGCACCACCGCCCGGCGGCAGATCGAGGAGCTGCTCGGCACCCGGGTCTACCTCGACCTGCACGTACGGGTGGCGAAGGACTGGCAGCGCGACCCGAAGCAGTTGCGCAAGCTCGGCTTCTGACGCCAGGGCCGGGGCGGCCGATGGCGGGGTGATCAGGATCAGCCAGACCTATGGGACATCTCACTTTCCATAGGTGTTCGTGGCTGTTTCACAGCGTCCGGGAGCAGGGTAGGGACCATTGTCTCTGCCCCCGGACCCCGCCGTGAGCTGATGCGAAACCGCTATCTGGACCTGCTCCGCTTCCTGGCCATCCTGCGCGTCGTCACCTACCACGTCACCGGCTACGCCACGCTCACGCTGGTGTTCCCGGCGATGTCGGTGATGTTCGCCCTGGCCGGGTCGTTGATGGCGGCGTCACTCGACCGCAGCGGGGTACGCGCGGTCGGGCGCCGGCTGCGCCGCCTCCTGCCGTCGCTGTGGGTGGTCGCTGCGGTCTTCGTACCGGCCATGCTGCTCACCGGGCTGGCGTTCGGCCCGAAGGTGCTGCTCTGGCTCTTCCCGATCAGCGACCCGCCGGCCAACTACTGGGGCGGGCTGGCGCTCAGCCCGATCTGGTACCTGCGGGACTACCTGTGGTTCGTCCTCGCCTCACCGCTCGTGCTGTGGCTGTTCCGCCGGGCGCCGCTGCCCACGCTCGCCGCCCCGTACCTGCTGCTGGTCGCGATCGAGGCCGGTGTCCTGGCGAACCCGCCGACGGTGCTGCGTGAGTTCGGCCTCTACTTCGGCGCCTGGCTGCTCGGCTTCGCCCACCACGACGGGATGCTGCGCCGGATGCGCAACCGGGTGCTGCTGCCGGTCGCCGCTGTGGTCGGCGCCGCCGGGCTCGCCTGGATCGTCACCCACCCGGGCCCGCGCGGGTACGACATCAACGACATCCCGCTCGGCAACGCGCTCTGGTCGGCCGCGTTCATCCTGGTGGCGATCGGCCGGGCGCCGGCCGGCGTGACCTGGGTCGACCGCGTACCGGCGCTCGGCCGGGCGGTCACGGTGGTGAACCGGCGCGCGCTGACGATCTACCTCTGGCACATGCCGTTCGTGGTGCTCCTCACCCCGCTGGTCGGCCTGGTCGGCTGGTCGCCGCGTGACCCGGTGGGCCTGTGGCTGCGGGTGGGGCTGGTCTTCGCGCTCGTCGGCGTGGTGACGCTCATGGTCGGCTGGGTCGAGGACGTGGCTGCCCGGCGTACCCCGGAACTGATCCCCGGCAAGCCGCGGCGGACCGTGGCCGACCGGGCGGCGGCCGCCCCGGCCAGTCCGGCCCCCGCCGGGGCGGAGGACGCGCTGGTCAGCGTCGGCGCCCGGGTGCCGGCGCCACGCCGCCCGGCCGAGGCCCCCGTGCGCCC
>NZ_RCVK01000398.1:0-9461 GCF_003667485.1 Micromonospora sp. BL1 | reverse complement strand
GGCTATTCGTCGGCAGCGTCAGATGTGTATAAGAGACAGGCCTGTGGGTGCGGGTGCCGGCGGGGCGATCGACGGCGAGGCAGGCGCACCGAACGGGGCCCGGTCCAGGCAGTACGGGTAGGCGTTGCGGGGCGCGGGCACGGCGCCGGACGAGTCGAGACAGTTCGGCCAGCCCAGCCGGATCGGCACGCCGTTCTGGTCGAACAGTTGCGCGTCGCGGATCAGCCGCCCCTGCTGGTCGTAGACGAAGACGTCCTCGATCCGGTCGTACCGGTGGTCCACCGACGTCTGCTCGTAATCGCGGTAGACGTCGGTGTCGGCGCGCTCGTCCACCTGGACCAGCACGGCGAAGGAGAACAACAGCAGCGCGGCGGTGGTGATCTGGTGCAGTTGCCTCCGCCACCCGGCGATCCCGGCCGAGCGGCGACCCCACCACATGGACGCGACGATCGCGCCGATGAGCAGCAACAGCCCCATGGAGGTGTTGCCGCCCAGCCGGGGCACCAGGCCGGACCGGCCGTCCACCATCCACGCCACGACCAGGGCGGCCAGCCAGCCACGCACCAGCCACCAGGCCGGGCGCAGCGGACGCAGGAAGTCGCTCACCGTCTCGTGCCCGAGCACCGGGCCGAGCTGGCGGTCGAGCAGGCGGATCTGTGTGGCCGCCTGCTCCCGCGCCTCGGCCAGCCGGTGGAAGCGCGCCGGTCGCCGCCCCTCCCCGGCACCGGCGGCGGCACGCAGCTCGGCCGCGTACGCCTCGGGGGTGCCCAGCCGGTCCACGAGCGCGCCCTCGCCCTCGGCGGCCACCTCGGCGAGGTGTTCCGGCAGGTCCTCGGTCAGCTCGTCGCGGACCGTCGGCGGCAGGTCGGCGAGCGCCGCGCGTACCCGGTCGACGTAGTCCGTGATCTCCTGCCCAGTGACGGTCATGCCGCCATCCCCCGATCGTCGAGCAGTGCGTCCATGGTGGTGGCGAACGAGCGCCAGGTCTTGCCGGAGCGGGTGAGCTGGTCGCGCCCGGCGGTGTTCAGCGAGTAGTACTTGCGGTGCGGCCCGGACTCGCTCGGCACCACGTACGTGGTGAGCAGGCCTGCGGCGAACAGCCGGCGCAGGGTGCCGTAGACCGAGGCGTCGCCGACCTCGGTGAGGCCGGCCTCGCGCAGCCGCCGCAGGATGTCGTAGCCGTATCCGTCCTCGTCCTTGAGCACGGCGAGCACCGCCAGGTCGAGCACGCCCTTGAGGAGCTGCGTGGTATCCACGCTCAGCACACTAGTGCGCATTGCGCACTACCGTCAACGACACAGCACCTACAGGTGGGCGGTCCACCCGATGAAACGCTCGAACAGGTCGGCCGGATTCGGGTTGGTGCGCAGCAGGTCGGCGGTGGCGTCGAACAGGCAGCCCGCCATGTGGATCGACAGGGCGACGCGGTCACGCCGGTAGTCGAGGAGCAGCAACAACCGCGCCGGCTGGCACGGCCAGGGGGCCGCGCACGCCCGGCACAACCACAGGGGCCGCATGGGTACGTGCGGCAGCACGGCCCGCCGGCCGCGCTCGGGTACGGGAGAACAGTTCCTCGCGGCCATCCCCCGATCGTGCTCGCATGGTAGGCGATCGTCAACCCCTATCGCTGTTAACGATCGACGGACAATCGAAGCTACCTACCGTCAAGGGGTGGTCGAGTTCGTGGGTATCGCTGAGATTCGAGACATGCTCGGTGGCGTCTCGCGTGCCCGCGCGTCAGTGGTTGCCTCGCGTCGTGACTTCCCCGCGCCTTATCAGGTGCTCAGGATGGGCCAGATCTGGCGGAAGTCGGACGTCGAGAAGTGGATCAAGGAACACCGCCCCGATCTGGCGACGGACTGACGCCGACCCTCGCCGTTGACCAAGGAGTTGGCGTCCCCACAGGCGCCTCGATTGGACACAAACTCCTTGATCACCGCCTGAGGAGGCGGCGGCGAGAGAGCCGGAGGGCTAGGCGAGGCTCCAGGCGATGCCGTCGAGGATGTCGTGCTCGGAGGCGACCACCGAGGGCATCCCGGCCCGCTCCATGATCACTCGCAGCACCAGCGCGCCCGCGCCGATCACGTCGGCCCGTCCCGGGTGCATCACCGGGTACGCCAGCCGCTGCTCGCTGCTCTTGCCGAGCAGGTCGGCGGTCACCTCGGCCACCTGCTCGTACGAGACCCGGGCGTGGTGGATGCGGCTCGGCTCGTACTCCCGGAGCCCTTCGGCCAGGGCGACCACTGTGGTGACCGAACCGGCGAGCCCGACCAGCGTGGCGGCCTCGCGGCCGGGCACGGCGGCGAGCGCACGGTCGACGGCGGCAGCGATGTCGGCCTCGGCGGCGGCGATCTGCGCCGGGGTCGGCGGGTCACCGTGCAGGTGCCGTTCGGTCATCCGGACGCAGCCGATGTCCACCGAGATCGCGCCGCGCACGCCGTCGGCGCGGGTGCCGACGACGAACTCGGTCGAGCCGCCTCCGATGTCGACCACCAGGTACGGCGGTTCGGCGTCGGCGGGCAGGCCGCGCACCGCGCCGGTGAACGACAGGCGTGCCTCCTCGTCGCCGGTCACCACCTCGGGCGGCACACCGAGCGTGCGCTCGACCATGGCGCGGAAGTCGGCGGCGTTGGAGGCGTCGCGGGAGGCCGAGGTGGCGCACATGCGTACCCGCTCGACGCCGGACTTCTCGATCTCGGCCGCGTAGTCGGCGAGCGCCACCCGGGTCCGCTCGATCGCCTCCGGGGCGAGCATACCGGTCTGGTCCACGCCCTGCCCCAGCCGGACGATCTCCATCCGCCGGCTGACGTCCACCAGCGGCGCCGTCTCCCCGGCCGACGCTTCCGGCAGGTCGGCGATCAGCAGTCGGATCGAGTTGGTCCCGCAGTCGATGGCGGCCACACGCGCACTCACGGCGCCCACCCTACGGCAGCCCGCGCACGGTCAGAGGCGCAGCAGCATGCGGGTGTTGCCCAGGGTGTTGGGCTTGACGCGTTCCAGGTCCAGGAACTCGGCCACGCCCTCGTCGTACGAGCGCAGGAGCTGCTCGTAGACGGGCTGCGGGACGGGTGCGCCGTCGATCTCGCGGAAGCCGAACGAGCCGAAGAAGCCGGTCTCGAACGTGAGCACGAAGATCCGGGCGATGCCCAGCTCCCGCGCCGCGTCGATCAGCTCACCGACGATCCGGTGCCCGATCCGGTGGCCCCGGCAGGACGGGTCGACCGCCACCGTGCGGATCTCGGCCAGGTCCTCCCACATGACGTGCAGCGCGCCGCAGCCGACCACAGTGCCGTCCGACGTCACCGCGACGCGGAACTCCTGCACGTCCTCGTACAGCGTCACAGTCGCCTTGCTGAGCAGCCGCCGGTCGTCGGTGTAGGTGTCCACCAGCCGCCGGATTCCGCGCACGTCGGTGGTGCGGGCCCGGCGCACAGTGATCTCGTCGGCGCTCATCTCACTGGACCGCTGGCACGTCCACGCAGGGCCCGGCCGCCCACCACTTCTCCACCAGCGCCAGCGTCTCGTCGCCGAACGGGTTGACCCCCGGCCCGGCCGCGAGCGCGTGCCCGAGGTGCACGTGCAGGCACTTCACCCGCCCCGGCATGCCACCGGCCGAGATGCCGGCGATCTCCGGCACCTCGCCGATCGCCTCCCGGCGGGCCAGGTAGTCCTCGTGCGCCGCCCGGTACCGCGCCGCCAGCTCCGGATCCTCGGCGAGCCGCTCGGCCATCTCCTTCATCAGCCCGGCCGACTCCAGCCGGCTGCACGCCGCCGTGGCACGAGGGCAGGTCAGGTAGAACAGCGTCGGGAACGGCGTGCCGTCGGCCAGCCGGGGCGTCGTCTCCACCACGTCGGGCAGGCCGCAGGGGCACCGGTGGGCCACCGCGCGCGTGCCGCGCGGCGGACGTCCGAGCTGCGCGGCCACCGCGGCCAGGTCGGCCTCGGTGGCCGGCTGGCGTTCCGGCGGGGGTACGGAGTCCGCCGCCGGCTCCTGCGGTGGTACGACGCTCAAGGAAGTGCCTCTCGAATCAAAGCTCACTTGTCGGGGCGCTCGGCGTTGGCCGCCCGCACGCTCCCCCACAGGGTGTCGTACCAGGGCTCGGGTGGCTTCGGCGCCCCCGGCCTCGCGCCCTTGCCGGCGTCCTTCGCGGCGCCCTCCGGGTCGGAGAGCACCACGAGCAGCGTCTCGCCCGGCTTGCCCATGAAGAACCGCTCCCGGGCCTGCGTCTCGACGTACTCCGGGTCCTTCCACTTGGCCGCCTCGGCGGTGAGCCGGTCGATCTCGGCCCGCTGGGCGGCCTGCGCCGCCTCCATCCGCTCGATGTCGGCCTGCTGGTCCAGGTAGACCCGGACCGGATAGGTGTACGCCAGGGCGAGCGCGATCAGCACCGCGAACAGCACTGTGGCGCGCCCGGTGAAGCGCCGGGGTTGGGGTGCGGTGAGCCGCTTGACCGGGCCACCGGCGGCGGTACGCCGGGCCGCGGCGGGGCGGCTCGCGGAGCGTACGCCGTCGGTGGCACGAGACGCGCCGGGTGACCGGCCGGCGGCGCGCGCCTCCGCGCGGACGCCGTTGTCGCGTGCCGTGGACCGGACCCGGGCACCGCCCGTCCGGCCGGGCTGCCCCGGCCGACGGGCGGGCCGCTGGCCACCCGGTGTGCGGCGCTGCTGCATCGTCACACCCCTCCCCCGGAGCGCTCGCTCAGGCCGAACGGTAGCGCGGGAACGCGCCGGCACCGGCGTACCGCGCCGCGTCGGCCAGCTCCTCCTCGATCCGCAGGAGCTGGTTGTACTTGGCCACCCGGTCCGAGCGGGCCGGTGCGCCGGTCTTGATCTGCCCGCAGCCGGTGGCGACGGCCAGGTCGGCGATGGTGGTGTCCTCGGTCTCGCCGGAGCGGTGGCTCATCATGCACTTGAAGCCGGCCCGGTGGGCCAGGTCGACGGCGTCGAGCGTCTCGGTGAGCGAGCCGATCTGGTTGACCTTCACCAGCACCGCGTTGGCGGCCTGCTCGGCGATGCCCCGGGCGATGCGCTGCGGGTTGGTCACGAACAGGTCGTCGCCGACGATCTGGATGCGGTCGCCGAGCGCGGCGGTGAGGGTGGCCCAGCCGCTCCAGTCGTCCTCGGCCAGCGGGTCCTCGATCGACACGATCGGGTAGTCGCCGGCGAGCTTGGTGTAGTAGTTGCTCATCTCCTCGGCGCTCTTGGCGCTGCCCTCGAACGTGTAGGTGCCGTTGTCGAAGAACTCGGTGGCGGCCACGTCGAGCGCGAAGACGATGTCGGTGCCCAGCCGGTAGCCGGCCTTCTCCACCGCCTCGGCGATCAGGTCCAGCGCGGCGGCGTTGGTGGGCAGGTTCGGGGCGAAGCCGCCCTCGTCACCCAGGCCGGTCGACAGGTCCTTCTTCTTCAGCACCGACTTCAGCGCGTGGTAGACCTCGGCACCCGAGCGCAGCGCGTCCCGGAACGTCGGCGCGCCGATCGGCGCGATCATGAACTCCTGGATGTCGACGTTCGAGTCGGCGTGCGCGCCACCGTTGAGGATGTTCATCATCGGCACCGGGAGCAGGTGCGCGTTCGGGCCGCCCAGGTAGCGGAACAGGCTCAGCTCGGCGCTGCCGGCGGCGGCCTTCGCCACGGCCAGGGAGACGCCGAGGATGGCGTTCGCGCCCAGCTCGCCCTTGTTGTCCGAGCCGTCGATGTCGATCATCTTCTGGTCGATCAGCCGCTGCTCGCTGGCCTCGTAGCCGATGAGCTGGTCGACGATCCGGTCCTCGATGTTGGCGACGGCCTTCTCGACACCCTTGCCCAGGTAGCGGTCCTTGTCACCGTCGCGCAGCTCGACCGCCTCGAAGGCGCCGGTGGAGGCGCCGGACGGCACCGCGGCGCGGGCGATCGTGCCGTCGTCGAGCCCGACCTCGACCTCGACCGTCGGGTTGCCCCGCGAGTCCAGGATCTCCCGGGCGACGATTCCCTCGATGGTTGCCACTGAGTCGCTCCTCGTTTGTGTGGTTCCGGTCCGTATGGGCCGCGACGGTGCGGCTGAGGCAGGTGTTGAACGCAGCGTATCGGTCCCCGCCCTGCCGCACCCCGCTCGGGGCGGCCCCCGAGGCGCTTGCTGAGACGGACATTCCCGGATTACCGGTCGTCAACCGGCAACCGGTTTGCGAGACGTTGCGTCGATCGACAAGGCTGGGCATCATGCCTGCCGCCTCGACGACTCTCCGCGTGCTCGCCGCCTCGGTCATCGCGTCGCTCTCGGTCACCGGCTGTCAGGCCCTGGACGACGCGAACGTCGCGCTCGGTCGCGCCGACCTGGTCAACGACCTCGCCGCGCGGATGGACCGGGCGCTGGAGCAGACCTGGGCCGCCGACTACCAGCTCGACGGCGGCCGGACCGCCTCGATCGCGCAGACCAAGAAGCCGCTGCGGTCCACGTACACCTGGCCCGGCGGCAAGATCACGGTGACCCAGGAGTCGGTGACCCGGTGCGCGAGCACCGCCGCCCGTACCTCCTGCACCGTCTCCCCGCCCGTGCTCACCGCCGGCAAGCCGTCGGTGATCGTCTACGACGAGGCGCGCAAGCAGGGCCTGGTCACGCCGCCCGCGGTGATCCGGCTGCTCACCGACGCCGCGCTGGCGCCGGAGGCGGTCATCGAGCAGAGCGACACCACGCTCGCCGGCCGCCACGCCACCTGCGTCGACGTCACCCACGACGGGGAGCGCTTCAACGCCTGCGTGACGAACGAGGGAGTGCTGGCCAGCTTCTCCGGCACGCTCGACGGCAAGCCCGCCGAGGTGACGCTGAGCCGCTACACCGAGAGCGTCGAGGCCGCCGCGTTCGCGGTGCCGGACGGCGCCGGCGTGGTGGACCGCCGCCCGTCCACGTCGTGACCCCGCCCGCCGGTTCCGCCGCCGGTGCCGCAGGTCGGGCCGCCGACGGTTCCTCGTCCGGCGCCGGAACCCGGGCCGTTGACGCTCGCCCGCCGGGCACCGGATTCCTGCCCGCTGCCGATCACGGGCGGCCGCCTCGGCCCGACGACCTGGCGCTGCCGGTGGCCGGCCGGAAGCTGCTGACCGGCCCGGACGAGCATCCGCTACGGGTCGGCGCGCTGCCCGGCGACCTCGCCTGGACCCCGGTCGGCACGCTCGACGGCATCCCCGCGTGGGCGGCCGAGGTGGCCGATCCGGAGTCGCTGCCCGGCCGGTGGCGCAGCTGGCGGGGCCTCGCCGCCGAGCTGCCCGCACCCCGCGCCGACCTGGCCGGGCGGGCGCTGGCCGTGGTCACCTGGCGGCGTACCCACAGGTGGTGCGGCGCGTGCCGGGCCGAACTGGCCGACGTGCCGGGCGAGACCGCGCGGCACTGCCCGGACTGCGACCTCACCGTGTTCCTGCCGCTGTCCGTCGCGGTGCTGACCGCGATCACCCGCCCCGGCCCGGCCGACGGCCCCGACGAGCTGCTGCTGGTCCGCCACGCGCAGGGACCGACGCAGTTGTGGGCGCTCGTCGCCGGATTCGTCGAGGCGGGCGAGTCGCTGGAGGCCGCGGTGCACCGCGAGGTCGCCGAGGAGGTCGGCCTGACACTGCGGCGACCGGTGTACGTGGACAGCCAGCCGTGGGCGCTGTCCGGACCCGGCACGCTGCTCGCCGGGTTCACCGCCGAGGTCACCGACCCGGCCGCCGAACCGGTCGTCGACGGCACCGAACTGACCGAGGCGCGCTGGTTCCCGACCGGCGCGCTGCCCGCCGAGCTGCCGCCCGCGTACTCCCTGTCGCGCTGGCTGATCGACGCGGTCGCCGCCCGGCGGTGACCGCAGGCCGGGTCGCCGCCCGGCGGTGAGCCTCACACCCCCAGCAGCGTCCGCAGGTGGCGCGGCGGCGGGCAGTCGTGCGCCAGCATGGCGTCGTGCCAGTCCCGCAGCGGCACCCCGTCCGGCCGGGCGGCGGCGATGTCGGCCATCTCGCTGTAGCCGACGAAGTACGTGGAGAGCTGCGTCGAGGTGAGCAACGCCCGCCGCCACTTGCCGGCCGCCTCGCCCTCCTCCTGGAAGCCGCGCCCGGTCATCAGCGCCATCGCCTCGGACTCGGGCAGGTCGTCGCAGTGCACGAGCTGGTCCAGCAGCGCGTTGATGGTCATCCGCAGCTGCATCTTGAGCTGCTGCAACCGCACCGGCAGCCCGCCGAAGCCGAACCCGGCCATCAGCTCCTCCGCGTAGACCGCCCAGCCCTCGATGAACACGCCCGACTCGGTGAGCGCGCGTACCCGCGTCGGGCCCTCGTAGCGGCGGGCGTGGGCGAGTTGGAGGAAGTGCCCGGGCATCGCCTCGTGCACGGTCAGGTTACGGATCATGTGGTCGTTGTACTCGCGGTAGAACGACTCGACCCGCTGCGCCGGCCAGCCCGACGGGGTGGGCGAGATGCAGTAGAACGTCGGCACGTCGGCCGTCTCCAGCGGCCCCGGCGAGTCGCAGTAGGCCACCGCCACGCCCCGCGCGAACTCCGGCATCTCCTGGATGACACACGGGTCGCTGACCATGCTGACCAGGTCGTGGTGGCGGACGAAGTCACTCGCCTCGTCCAGCGTGACCGAGGCGAGGTCGACGATCGTGGCGTCGTCCGGGCGCTCGGCGGCCAGCAGGTCCAGCGCCCGGCGTACCGTCTCGTCGTCGGCCGGACCACCGACCAGCTCGACCGCCGCCGCGCGGATCTCCTCGGTGACCCGGTCGAGGTTCGCCCAGGCGCGGCGCTGCACCTCGGCGGCGCTCAGCTCGGTGTCGAGCGTGTGCCACAGCCGCGCCTCCCACCGCCGCCGGCCCAACCGCGGGTCACGCCCCGGACCGGCGTCGGCGGCCAGGCCCTGCCGCAGCCAGGCCACGAACTCCTCCAGCGCGGCGATCGCCTCGGTGGCCGCCGGGCCGACCCGGTCGCGCAACGCCGGCGCCTCGGCCAGCAGCCCGGGCACCTCGTCGCGGATCAGCGCCGCCGTACCGGTGAACTGCCCGACCGCCGTCTCCGCGTGGACCCGCGGCATGTCCCGCAGCGTCGCGCGCGCCGTCGACAGCGCATCGGGTACGGCCGACAGACGCCCGGCCAGGCTGGTCAGGCGCTCCTCGGCCGGGGCGAAGGGACGGGCCAGCAGGGCGTGCAGCAGCGGCCCCGGATTGTGGCGCAGCGGATCCCACTCGTGGGTGCGGATCTCGGTGGCCTCGAACAGACCCCGGTCGACGAGGCTGGCGAGCAGCGCGTGGTCGACGCTCTCCGCCGGGTCGAGCGCGTCCGGGTCGATCTCCGCGAGCGCGTCGGCCGCGTCCTTCAGCATCGCCTGGTCGGCGGCGAGGGCGTCGGCGGAGAGATCGGGCAGCCGGTCGTCGTACCGGTGGTCTCCGGCGGAGGTGGCCAGCCCGGGCCGGCTCTCCAGCAACGCCTCCACGATCCGCTCCGCCAGCGGCCCGAACGCTTCCATCCCC
>NZ_RCVK01000265.1:0-9584 GCF_003667485.1 Micromonospora sp. BL1 | reverse complement strand
GAGGTGGGGGAGGGCGGCGGTGAGGAAGTCGGCCAGAGCCGCCGGAGAGTCCAGGGTCAGGTCGGCGGCGTCGGCGACCTCGTGACCGGTCTCCGGGTTGGCGACCGCGACGCAGACACCGAGGAAGTCGGGATCGGAGGCGGCGCGGGCGCGCAGCGCGGCGAACGCCTTGATGTCGGAGACGTCGTCGCCGAAGTACCAGGCGCCACCGGCGTCCCGGACCGTCTCGCCGATCACCATGCCCTTGTCCCGGTCGACCGGGGGCTTGAGTTCCAGCACCATCCGGCCCGGCTGGGCGCGCAGGCCCAGCCGCTCGGCCTGGGCGCGGCCCCACTCCTGCACCAGGTCGCCGAGCTGCGGGGCGGTACGCCAGTGCAGCGCGACGGAGAGCCGCTTGTACTCGACGAGCGCGCCGGGCGGCAGTTCCGCGCGGGCCTGCTCGGCCAGCTCGGACATGGTGGGCACCCAGGGCAGGGCGGCCGGCTCGGTGACCGTCTCGCCGCCGGAGTGGCTGTGCTCCAGGCCGTAGAGCCCGTACAGGTCGATGCCGGCGAGGCCGCCGAGGTGGTCGCGGAGGAAGTCCACCGGGCGGGCGGAGACGATGGCGATCCGGCGTACGTGCGGGGCTAGCGCCCCCAGCGCGCTGAGCACGTTGGGCGCGGGCCGTACGGCCGTGGGATCGTCGTCGACGGGCGCCAGGGTGCCGTCGAAGTCGAAGAAGAGGACGACGTCACCCGCGCGGTCGGCGGTCGCACGCCAGGCGTGCTCCGCGTTCAACGGGGTCTTCGGCTGCTGGTTGCCCAGATTCAACGGCGGCACGCGCGTCAGCGTACCCCGCGCCGGGCGGCGTATTCGTGGCCGAGATGTGACGTCGGAACGACGTGGGGATCAGCGTTCGGCGGCTCCTCGTCCCCGGCGACCGAACGGCACCACGGCCGCATCCTGCCCGTGGCTGAGCAGGTAGCCCTCCACGAAGCCGGTGTTGCGGTCGCCGGTGTGCGCCTCGATCTCGTTGAGCCGCGCCACCAGGAACTCGGTGAGCGCGCTGACCCGGTCGTTGAGCCGATCGTGCAGCTCGGCGACGACGGCGAGGATCACCGCGGTGCCGGCCGTGGTGAGCGCGAAGAGGTTGACGACCAGGGGAAGCTGCCCGCCGTCCAGTACGCCGACCACCACGTTGCCGGTCACGCACGATGTCAGCGACACCACCGCGACCACGACTGCCAACCATTTCAGGGTCATGGACAGACCCCTCCTTCTGTCCCGCAGGGCTGGGTTCGGCTGTGTCCCGTCCCCCCGCCGATGACGAGCCCCTAGCAGTACAAACGTGGACGCTAGCGGGTCCGTTCCGTCCCCGCGGCGAAACGATCGGGTCCGACCTTCCGTTCTTTCGCCATCTGAGGAACTAGCCCGCCTGTTTACCCCTATTTCGGACACCGCCCGGCAGGGTCGGGCGATATGCGAGGTAACGAATGGTTTCCCGAATGTGGAACTTCTCCGCGTCGGACACGTTCGGGTCGACGAGCCGGCGCAGCAGCGCCTCCACGTCCGGGTCCATCGGGGGCGGGGCCGGCGCGGTACGCGGCCCGGCGGTCCGGTCCCAGCCCAGAGCGGTGAACGCGGCGGCGGGATCGAGCCCCAGCCCTTCGCAGAAGGCGACCACCCGCTCCGCCTCCGGGTCGCTGGCCCAGTCGCCGCGAACCCATCGGTTGATGGTCTGGCGGGAGACGCCGGTGCGCCGGGAGACCTCGGTGCCGCTCCAGGCCCGCAGCGCGCGGGCGTCGTCGAGCGCGCGCCGGACGAAGGTGGCGAACGCGATCTTCCGTGCGTTGGTCGTCTCGGTCACCCCGTGACGGTACGGCCAGTCGGTCCCGAGAGGGCGGCTCGGCACGCTGCTGTCACGCCGACGTGACGGCGACCGGGGATTTCCGGTAAACGATTCAGTGCTGCTCCTGAGGGGTGTCACCCGGGCAGAATAGATGGACACCAGTACGGCGGCAAAGGCCTGAAAAGCTGATACTGTCACGCTCATGAGACAACTTACGGTGTGTCACGTGCTTGAGACGACGAGTGCTCACATGCGTCACTCCGCGGGTGCCGAGGGGGTCTCGTGACCGAGCTCGCGACCCGCGCCCAGGCCTTCGGGCTGATCGCGGACGGAGTGTCAGCCGGGCTGAGCGCCCCCTGGCGTCTCTATCTCGCCCGCGGGTGCCGGTACCTCTCACTCAGCGTCGGCGACCGGGGGGAGTGGGACGCCTGGCGGACCCACCTCGGCTGCCCCGAGCTGAGCGTGCGGGTCTACGACTCCGGCGGCGAGATCCGCCGGGCGTCGGTGGCCGAGGTGATCCTCGACGGCTGCCGGATCAGCGTCGAGCTGGTGGAGGAGGTCAGCACCGACGACCTGGAGCGGCTGCTGGTGGTCGACCCACTGCCCGGGACGGACGAGCGATGACCCCCTTTCTCGCCGTGGTGCTCGTCCTCGTGCTCGGCTCCACCTGCTACGCGGCCGGCCGCCTGCACGGCCAGCTCAGCTACCGCATCGGTTACCGGTTCGGCTACCGCCAGGGCTACTTCGACGGGGACCGGGGCGCCTGGAACCGCCGTCGGCGCGACGCCCAGGCGGCGATCGCCTCGGCGCTGTCCGGTCCCGGCCCCACTGTGGTGACCTCGGCCGGGCGCTCGGCCGTGCCGTTCGCCGGCACCTCCGTACCCGCGGCGGTCGCGGCCCGGCCCGGCTCGGCCCCGGCCGTCCGCGTCACCGCCACCGGCCGGCTCGGCGCCGTCGGCCGGGTGGGCACCACGTACACCGGATCGTCGTTCGGCGCGGCCGGCGCCGGACCGCGGGCCGGCACGCTGGTGCGCCGCCAGGGCTGAGGCCCGCGCCGCGTCGCGGCGCCGCAGTGGACGACCGGCCGGGGTGCGCGCAGGGGGCATGCATCCCGGCCGGTTCCGGTCCGCCCGTCACCCGAACAGGTGTACGTCCCGCGAAGACCACGCGATGATCCACGCGCACCTCTAGCCCAGCGGCCCCGCGGCGATTAGCGTCTAGGCATGGCGCGGGGTTTTCCCGGGCCAGCCGGACAGCCCGGACCTGCGTCCTCGCGCACGGGGCCCGCATCCGACCCCGTGTCCTCCGGGCACCGGAAGAGGCGGAACTCGGGTGGCCGGGTGCCCATCCGCGGAGCAGGCCTGTGACCACTCGCCGTACCCCCGCCGGAGCCGAGCAGACCCCGGCCTCGACCGCCCCGACCCGCCGGACCGCCCGCAGCCGCCGCGCCGCCGCCGCGGAGGCCGAGGAGCCCCGACCAGCCGGCCCGGCCTTCGTCCTGGACACCTCGGTCCTGCTGTCCGACCCGGCGGCGTTCCACCGCTTCGCCGAGCACGAGGTGGTGCTGCCGCTGGTGGTGATCTCCGAGTTGGAGGGCAAGCGGCACCACCCGGAGCTGGGCTGGTTCGCCCGCCAGTCGCTGCGCATGCTGGACGAGTTGCGCGTGCGGCACGGCCGGCTGGACCGTCCGGTGCCCGCCAACGACCAGGGCGGCACGCTGCGGGTGGAGCTGAACCACACCGACGACGGGGTGCTGCCGCCCGGCTTCCGCAACGAGTCGAACGATGCGCGCATCCTGTCCGTGGCGCTCAACCTGGCCGCCGAGGGGCGTGAGGTCACGCTCGTCAGCAAGGACATGCCGCTGCGGGTGAAGGCGGCCTCGGTGGGCCTGCGCGCCGACGAGTACCGGCACGGCCAGGCGAGCGACCCGACCTGGACCGGGATGGCCGAGCTGGACCTGGCCGAGGAGGAGATCGGCCGGCTGTACGCGGGCGAGACGCTCGACGTCGACGCCGCGGCGGGGATGCCCTGCCACACCGGCCTGGTGCTGCACTCGAGTCGGGGCTCGGCGCTGGGCCGGGTGCTCCCGGACAAGACGATCCGGCTGGTCCGGGGCGACCGGGAGGCGTTCGGCGTGCACGGGCGCTCGGCGGAGCAGCGGGTCGCGCTCGACCTGCTGCTGGACGAGTCCATCGGCATCGTGTCGCTGGGCGGGCGGGCCGGCACCGGCAAGTCCGCGCTGGCGCTCTGCGCCGGCCTGGAGGCGGTGATGGAGCGGCGCCGGCACAAGAAGGTGATCGTGTTCCGTCCCCTGTACGCGGTCGGCGGCCAGGAACTGGGCTACCTGCCCGGGTCGGAGTCGGAGAAGATGTCGCCCTGGGCGCAGGCCGTCTTCGACACGCTCGGCTCGGTGGTGCACGAGAACGTGCTGGAGGAGGTCACCTCGCGTGGGCTGCTGGAGGTGCTGCCGCTGACCCACATCCGCGGCCGGAGCCTGCACGACGCGTTCGTCATCGTGGACGAGGCGCAGTCGCTGGAGCGGGGCGTACTGCTCACCGTGCTGTCGCGCATCGGCCAGGGGTCGCGGGTGGTGCTCACCCACGACGTGGCCCAGCGGGACAATCTGCGGGTCGGCCGGCACGACGGGGTGACGGCGGTGATCGAGGCGTTGAAGGGGCATCCCCTCTTCGCGCACGTCACGCTCAGCCGATCGGAGCGATCTCCGATCGCCGCCATGGTCACCGATCTGCTGGAGGACATCCCCGGCTGACCGCGGCTTTCGCCCTATTTTGTCCGCATTTTTAGGGTGACGCAGATCACTTTTGGGCCTGGTCATTTCCCACCGGCCTCACTGTGCGCAATGGTGTCCATCGAGCGTCACCTACCACTCGGGGGCCGGACACGGCCCGGAGTCACACCGGTACCGGTGCGCTCACGGCACCGGCGTGACCCGACAGGGCCATACGCGTGCCGTGTCCCTGCCCCCGACGAAGGGAAACTTCGTGAGTCGGCTCTGGAGCCGGTTCGGCGCCCGTACGGCCGCTGTCGCGCTGCTCTCCGTGGGCGTCGCCGGCGGCTTCTATCTGGGTGAGGATCGACAGACCCAGCAGCAGGGCCTGACCGCGCAGGTCGGCCTGGAGGTCGACCAGGCGGAGCACGCGTACCAGCGCGACCGGCTGTCCGACCACCGCGTGGACTCGTCCCGCCAGCGTGCCGCCGAGTACCAGGCGAAGCTGCGTGCCGCCGCGGCGGCGAAGGAGGCCGCCGAGCGGGCCAAGAAGGCCGAGGCGGCCGCCGCCACCCGCAAGAAGGAGCGGGCCGCGGCGGAGGAGGCGGAGAAGGAGGCGAAGATCAAGCCGTACGACGGCCCGATCCCGTCCTCCTGCGCGGAGTACAGCGGCAACCGGAAGATCGGTTGCGCCATCATGCTCGACAAGGGCTTCGGCATCGACCAGTTCCCGTGCCTGGACAAGCTCTGGACCAAGGAGAGCGGCTGGAACCCGAAGGCCTCCAACAGCTCGTCCGGGGCGTACGGGATCCCGCAGGCGGTGCCGGGCAGCAAGATGGCCTCGGTCGCCGACGACTGGAAGACCAACCCGGCGACCCAGATCACCTGGGGTCTCGGCTACATCAAGGGCCGGTACGACACCCCCTGCGGCGCCTGGCAGAAGTCGCAGAGTTCGGGCTGGTACTGACATCACCACGACGGCGGGGCACGCGGGTAGACCCGGTGTCCCGCCGTCGCCGTGTCGGCCCCGACTGGCGGCCGACCGCTTTTGCTGATAGCTCTTGGTAGGTGACCTGGTACGGCCCTAGCGGCGACCCCCACCGGTTCGGCACCGACGCGTTCTACGCGGCGCTCGGCCGGGCCTTCGTCGCGATGTGCGCGGTCGTGCCGGTGCTGTTCCTCATCGAGGCGCTCGACGTCGGCCTGCGACTCGGCCTCGACTACACCGCCGGCATCATCCCGCAGCGGCTCCAGGGCCTGGACGGCGTCTTCTTCTCGCCGTTCCTGCACGCCGGCTGGAACCACCTCTACAGCAACAGCATCCCGCTGATCCTGCTCGGCACGTTCGTGCTCGCCGCGGGCACCCGCCGGTTCCTCTGGTCCACCGCCGTCATCATCCTGGTCAGCGGCCTGGGCGTCTGGTTCACCGGCTCGCCCGACTCGGTGGTGGTCGGCGCCAGCGGCGTGATCTTCGGCTACCTCGGCATCCTGCTCACCCGGGGCGTGGTGGAGCGGAGCTGGTGGAACTTCGCCGTCGGCCTGCTGGTCGGGTTGCTCTACGGCTGGCAACTGCTCGGCATCCTCCCGACCGACGAGCGCATCTCCTGGCAGGGCCACCTGTTCGGGCTGCTCGGCGGCGTGGTCGCGGCGATCCTGTTCCGCCGCCGCAACGACACCGGCGAGTCCGACCGCCTCGGCTCACCGAGGATGACGCTGCCCTGACGGCGCGTTGATCGAACCGCGGGACGTGCTTGCCCACGGCCACCCGCCCGCCTACCGTTTCCGCATCAGCACGGGTTGACCCCGAAGCGGAAAGTGACGGTGCGCCATGCGCGAGGTCGATGTCGCCGTGATCGGGGCCGGTCCCGCCGGGCTCTTCGCCGCCTACTACGCCGGTTTCCGTGGACTCTCCGTGTCGGTGATCGACGCACTGCCCGAGCCGGGCGGTCAGGTCACCGCCATGTACCCGGAGAAGCTGATCCTCGACGTCGCCGGCTTCCCCGCGATCAAGGGCCGCGAGCTGGTCACGAACCTGGTCGCCCAGGCCGCGCCGTTCCACCCCGACTACCGGCTCGGCGTACGCGCGGAGAAGCTGTCCTACCTCGACGGCCGGCCGGTGCTCGGTCTCGCCGGCGGTGAGCAGCTCAGCTGCGGCGCGGTGCTGGTCACCGGCGGGCTCGGCAGCTTCACGCCCCGGCCGCTGCCGGTCGCGGAGAGCTTCACCGGCGGCGGGATCGTCTACTTCGTGCCGCAGCCGACCGAGCTGACCGACCGGCACGTGCTCATCGTCGGCGGCGGCGACTCGGCGTTCGACTGGGCGGCCACGCTCGCCCCGCTGGCCCGGTCGGTGACGCTGGTGCACCGGCGGGACCGCTTCCGGGCGCACGCGGCCACCATCGAGCGCGTGCGCGCGCTGCCGGTGCGGATCGTGGTCAACGCCGAGGTGAGCCGCCTGTACGGCGAGGAGGCGGTCACCGGCGCCGAGCTGACCGTACGCGGCGGCGAGGTGGAGACGCTGCCGGTGGACACCGTCGTGGCCGCGCTGGGCTTCACCGCCGACCTCGGCCCGCTCGCCGAGTGGGGGCTGAACCTCGACCGGCGGCACATCGTGGTGGACAGCGCCATGGCCACCAACCTGCCCCGGGTGTTCGCGGCCGGGGACATCACCGAGTACCCGGGCAAGGTCCGCCTGATCGCCACCGGCTTCGGCGAGGCCGCCACCGCCGTGAACAACGCGGCTGTCGTCATCGACCCGACCGCGCACCTCTTCCCCGGTCACTCCTCCGACGGCACCTGACGCCGATCGGCGTCAGGGCAGGCCGACCAGGTCCGCCATCAGGCCGATCTGGTGGTCGAAGTACTCGTCGCGGTGCGGCAGCGCCCGGTTGATCCGGCCGAACAGCTCGAAGCTGATCAGCCCGAACAACTGGGTCCAGCCGGCCATGCCGCGCACCAGCAGTGCGGGCGGCACGTCCATGCCGAGCAGCCCGACCAGTTCGGCCACGTCGCCGCGCAGCGGCTCGGGCAGCTCCTCGTCGGGCGGGGTGAGCCGGCCGGAGGCCAGTCCGTCGCGCAGGATGCCGACCAGGGTCACCGGAGGGCGCTGGGCCGGTGCGACGGTGTCGTCCGGTGCCGCGTACCCGGGCACCGGGCTGCCGTACAGCAGCGCGTACTCGGCGGGGTGGGCCAGCGCCCACGCGCGGGCGGCCCGGCAGGCGGCGAGCCAGCGTCCGCGCAGGTCGGCCTGGTCGGCGGCGGCGTCGGCCGCCTCCACCGCGTCGCCGAGCGCGTCGTACGCCTCCAGGATCAGCGCGGTGAGAAGGTCGTCGCGGCTGGGGAAGTAGCGGTAGATCGCCGAGGAGACCATGCCGAGGTCGCGGGCGACAGCGCGCAGGGAGAGGTTCGCGCCGTCGGTGTCCAGGTGGCGGCGGGCGACCGTCTTGATCTCTTCGATCATCCCGGCGCGGACCCGGGCGCGGAGCGAGGGAGCGACCATGCCCTCACTCTGCCACGGATGAGAGCAGCAATCAAAAGAGAGAGCACTGCTCTTGACGCGATCCGCCCGCATGGGTCATGCTCTGTTGCGAGAGCGGTGCTCTCGATTCGGATTACTGCTTCAGTGAAGGTGGACCTGTCATGGCACTGCACGTGATCGTCGGCGCCGGCCCCGTCGGCACCGCCACCGCCCGCCTCCTCGCCGAACGCGGCGAGCGGGTCCGGGTGGTGACCCGGCGCGGCACCGGCCCCGAGCACCCGGCGATCGAGCGGGTGGCCGCCGACGCCGCCGACGCGGACCGGCTCGCCGCGCTCACCGAGGGCGCTGACGCGCTCTACAACTGCGCCAACCCCGAGTACCACACCTGGCCGACGGACTGGCCGCCGCTCGCCGCCGCCCTGCTCACCGCCGCCGAGCGCAGCGGCGCCGTGCTCACCACGGTCGGCAACCTCTACGGGTACGGCCCGGTCGACGCGCCGATGACCGAGGCGACCCCGCTCGCCGCCACCGGCGTCAAGGGCCGGGTCCGCAACCGGATGTGGGCCGACGCCCTGGCCGCCCACCGCGCCGGCCGGGCCCGGATCACCGAGGTACGCGGCTCCGACTACATCGGCCTCGGCGGCAAGTCGCTGCCCATGATGGTGCTGCCCAAGGTGCTCGCCGGGCAGCGGGTGTTCCTGCCGGTCGCCTGGGACGCGCCGCACACGTGGACGTACGTGGGAGACGTCGCCCGTACCCTCGTCGCCGCCGCCACCGACCCGCGGGCCTGGGGACGGGCCTGGCACGTGCCGAGCGCGCCCCCGATGTCGATGCGGGCGCTCGCCGACCGGGCCGCGGAGCTGGCCGGGGCGCCGGCGCCCCGGCTGACCCGGATGCCCTACCCGGTGCTCTGGCTCGGCGGCCTGGCCGACCCGTTCGCCCGGGAGATGCGGGAGACCGCGCACCAGTTCGCCGGGCCGTTCGTGATGGACTCCACCGCCGCGAGCGAGACGTTCGGGATCGAGGGGACGCCGCTGGACCGGGTCGTCGACGAGATGGTCACCGGCCTGCGTGCCGCAGCGCCGGCCGCCGCCCGTTAGGGGCGGCGGGCCGGGCCGAAGGCGGCGACGAGCACGGCGACCATGGTCAGCGCCGCACCGAGCAGCGTGTCCAGCCCGGGGTGTGAGGCGGCGGTCGGCAGCAGCAGGTCCAGCAGCACCGCGCCGACGATCTGCCCGGCGATCGTGGCCAGGCCGAGCAGCAGCACCCCGGTGAACCGGACGAGGGCGGCGGCCAGCGCGATGAACACGATGCCGAGCGGGCCGCCGAGATAGAGCCACGGCTCGTCCGGGAACGCGCCGGCCGGCCGGCCGCGTACCGCCAGGTCCACCGCGAACGTCACGAGCAGCGCCGCCGTGCCGACCGTGAAGTTCACGAGCGTGGCGGTCATGGCGCTGCCCGAGGCCGCCCGGACCCGCCCGTTGACCGCCTGCTGCCGCTGGCGGCGGGGGTGGGCATCGCCTGGCAGCAGGGCCAGCGCCAGCGCGTGCGGG